>NZ_BAAAZP010000145.1:0-71972 GCF_039536965.1 Nonomuraea antimicrobica
TTCGGCGCCGCGGCGGTCGAGTTCCATGTAGCCCAGCTCATCGATGCAGAGCAGGTCGACTCGGCCGTAGCGGGCGATGGTCTTGGACAGTTGCTTGTCGTCGGCGGCTTCGACCAGTTCGTTGACCAGCTTGGTGGTCAGGGTGTAGCGGACGCGGAAGCCCTTCATCGCAGCCTCGGTGCCCAGCGCGATGAGCAGGTGGGACTTGCCGGTGCCCGAGTCGCCGATGAGGCAGAGCGGCTGTCCTTTCTTCACCCATTCGCAGGCGGCGAGGGTGTGGATGACGGCGGGGTCAATGTGGGGGTTCGCGTCGAAGTCGTACTCGCGTAGTGACTTGTCACGAGGGAAAGCGGCGGCCTTGATCCGGCGTTCGGAGCGGCGGCGCGCGCGGTCGTCGCATTCGGCCATCAGCAGTTCGGCCAAGAAGCCCAAATAGGTCATCTGCTCGCGGGTCGCGGTGTCGGCCAACTCGCCGAATTGACGGCGGATGGTCGGCAGCCGAAGCATCCGACAGGCCGAGTCCACGGCGGCCTGGGCGGCTTGCTCGGTCAATCCGCGGTGGCGGGGAAAGGTCATGAGGTGTCTCCCTGGGCGGACGGCTGCGCGGCGGGTCGGCGATGTCGCAGCAACTGGTCGTAGGCGGCCACCGAGGGCAGCGGCCGGTTATCGGGCGGCAGGTGTGCCAGGCGCCGCTCGGTCAGGAAGGTCACCGTCGCGCCGGTCGGTACTGAGCCGGATGCGGTGACGGGTTCGGTGCTGGTGTTGGTGGAGGAGTCAGAGTCGGCGGCTTTGCGAGCCTCCAAGGCGACGGCATCAGCGGTCAGCGCACCAGCCCGGATTGCGGTGGCTATCCCCGTGACGATGTGCTCGTGGGCCATGTGACGGGTCAGCAGGAGCACCTCGATCAAAGCGCGGGTGCCGGCCGCGTCGCCGTGGGCTTTGCAGGCAGCCGCCCACCATTCATCGTGGACGGGGGTGAACTTGCCCGCGGCGCGCGCCTGCTCCAAGACGGTGGCTCCCGGCAGGGCGCCAGGCTTGCGGATGAGGACCTCCAGGTAGTGGTCCAACTCCAGCTGGCTCGCGGCTTTCGCCAGGAGCCGTTCGTGCCGTGCGACCTCTTCCCGTCCGTCGTAGATGACCAGCTCTGAGGCGTGCAGCATGACCCGCACCCTGCGGCCGATCAGGCGGGCGGGCACCGAATACCGGTTGGTGCGCACGGTGATCTGGCTGTAGCGGTCCACCCGCGGCGTCAGCAGCAGCCCCGTCTCGAACGGCTCGGTGGGCAACATCTTGAGCAACGGGGCCTCGATGGCGAAGTACTCCCCGATGGTCCGGGCGCGGTTCCCAATCCGCCGTGTCTCGTCGGCCAGGTCCCAAGCGTCGATCAACACATTGAGCTCGGCCAGTGAGGCGACATCGGGGATCGGCACCATGTGGTTGCGGCGAAACCAGCCGATGTCGCCTTCCACTCCGCCCTTCTCGTGGGCGCCCTGCTTACCAGGCTGGCAGTAGAACGGCTCGATCCCGTAGTGGGAGCGGAAAGCCGTCCAGCGTGCGGTCTCCACCCGGGCACGGGAGAACCCCAGAACCTGAGCGACGGCGGCCTTGAGGTTGTCGTAGCGGACCTTGCCGAATGGCACCCCTCCCAGCACGCTGAAGGCGTGGACGTGTCCCTCGAAGAACGCTTCCTGGCCGCCGGAGGCGAACACGCGGTGCACGGCCTTGCCCGAATACGACAGCCGCAACGAGAACAGCACGCACTTGACCATCTCGTCGGCCAATCGGATGGTCACCTCCCCGAAGTCGACCTCGGCCTCGGCGCCGGGCCGGTGCGACTGGGGCACGAACGCCTTGCTCGGGCCCCGGCCCGACTCGGTCCAGATCTCGGAACGGCGTTGCGCGACGTAGGCGCGAACCATCTGATACGACACTCCCACCGCGTGATGCTCGCTCACCAGCCGGTCGAAGATGCGCTTGGTGGTGTGACGCTGCTTGCGTGGCGCGTCCAGGTCCGCGCGCAGCATCTGATCGATCACGTTCTTGTAGGGGTCGATCTTGGACGTTCGCTGCGGCAGCTTCTTGCGTGGTTCAGGCCATGCCGAGGCCAACGCCTTCTGCACCGTGCGGAACCCGACGCCGTGCTTCGTTTGCAGTGCCCGGTTGGACATGCCAGTGCGAGCATCGCGGCGGATCGCCGCGTACAGCTCAACCTTCGACATGCGAGGCACGTGGGCTCCCTCACGGTGCGTAGCACCCTGATAGTCCCACCGCAACCACTTGGGTGCTGTCAAAACTCAGCAACACAGTCCGGCGGACTACACGACCGCTGTCACGGCCGGCCAACAAACGCTGTCGCAACTCAGGTATAGAGCCAGCCGTCATACGGAGCGTCATCGGCTTCGTGCTGACGCATGGCCCTGTTCGGTCGCCCTGAGGCGAGTGCCGCAGAGCCCGTGGTCCCCCATCAAGAGGCACGCTGACCACCAGCCGCTTGACACTGAGGAATGCCTCAATAATCATTGACTCAATGAACATTGACGGGCTTTCCTCGCTGGAGGCCCGGGCACGGGTGCACGCGGCGCTCGGCGACCCGGGCCGGCTGGCCATCGTCGACCGGCTGCTGCTGGGCGACGCCTCCCCGGGTGAAGTCGGGCAGGTGCTGGGCCTGCCCACCAACCTGCTCGCCCACCACCTGAAACTGCTGCAGGACGCCGGCGTGATCGAACGCCGGCGCTCCGAAGGCGACCGCCGGCGCACTTACCTGCGCCTGGTCCCGCAATCCCTGTCCGGCCTGGTGCCGGCGCCGGCTCGTCCTGCCCCACGCATCGTGTTCGTCTGCACCCACAACTCCGCGCGCTCCCAGTTGGCCGCCGCCCTCTGGAGCCGTACCAGCGCCGTGCCCGCCACCTCAGCAGGCACCCGCCCCGCATCTCGTGTCCACCCCAGCGCCCTCGCCCTCGCCGCCCGCCACAGGCTGGACCTCGGCCGCGCCGCGACCCGCCACGTCGATCAGACGCTGCGTCCCGACGATCTGGTGGTGGCCGTCTGCGATGCCGCCCACGAGCAGCTCGCCGACCTCGACCGGCTGCACTGGTCCATCCCAGACCCGGTCCGCACCGGGAGCGACGAGGCGTTCGAGCGCGCCTACATCGACATCGCCGACCGCGTGCAACGGCTGGCATCCGCCATCCATCCTCCCGAGGAGTAGCCATGCCGCAGACGTACCGCCGCCTGGACCTGTCCATCGACCAGCAGCACGCCCTGCTCACCGCCGCCCGCCAGCTCGCCGAGGAATTCGCCGGCACGTTCGGCACCGAGACCATCGAACTGTTCCTGCACTCCAGCTACGACCAGCTCGCCCTGCACGGGAAGATCCCCAACTACCTTCCGCTGCTCGCCGAGCGCTTCGCCCGCCAGCGCCTCAACGCGCTGGCCAGAGTGGAAGGCCACAGCGACGGGCGACCCGTGGTGCTGTTCCTGTGCGTGCACAACGCCGGACGCTCCCAGATGGCCATGGGCTTCTTCCAGCACCTGGCCGCAGACAGCGCGGTGGCCTGGTCCGGCGGCTCGGGGTTCGCAAGCGAGATCAACCCCGCCGCGGTGGCCTCCATGGCCGAGCGTGGCATCGACATCTCCCGCGAGTACCCCAAACCATGGACCGAAGAGATCGTCCGCGCCGCCGACGTCGTGGTGACCATGGGCTGCGGCGACGCCTGCCCCATCTACCCCGGCAAGCGCTACCTGAACTGGGACCTGGACGACCCCGAGGGCAAGAGCGTCGAAGACGTACGCCCCATCCGCGACGAGATCGAACGCCGCGTCCGCCGGTTGCTCGACGAACTCGAAGTCCCGACAGCCTGAAGATCAAACAGCAAGATAAGGAGCCCGTCGCGTGAGTGACAAGCCCAGCGTCCTGTTCGTCTGCGTCCACAACGCCGGCCGTTCCCAGATGGCCGCCGGGTGGCTCAACCATCTGGCAGGGGGCCGGATCGAGGTCCGCTCCGCCGGTTCGGCGCCCGCCGATCAGGTCAACCCGGTCGCGGTCGAAGCGATGCGCGAGGTCGGCATCGACATCAGCGTCGAGCAGCCCAAGATCCTCACCGTGGATGCGGTCGAGGCTTCGGATGTTGTCGTCACCATGGGGTGCGGCGACGCCTGTCCGATCTTCCCGGGCAAGCGGTACGAGGACTGGAAGCTCGACGATCCCGCCGGGCAGGGCATCGAGGCCGTACGACCCATCCGAGACGAGATCCGTACTCGGATCGACAAGCTGATCGGCAAGATTCTGGCCGGGGACTGAGCCCGAGGGGAGGGATGGCAGGTGGCTCACTCATTGATGGGCTGGACCGGAGGGCAAGCGCCGCTGCGCTGCTGTGGACCGCCATGACAACGCCGAACCCGCCTCCCGATTGACACTCTGGCCAGCCGTAACGAACTCGCGCACGCGCTGAAATCCACAGACCGCCCGCACGAGGCCGTCGCCTTGTTCGAGGAGACCTTCGCGGGCCGTCAGCGACTGCTGGGCGCGGTCCATCCGGACATGTTGAGCAGCCGTAACGACGTGGCCCGCGTCCTTGCCACGACAGGGGGTGAAGGACCTCCTGAACGTCAGTTGTCGGCGATTACGCTATTGAGCCAGAAGAGCATGATCAACTTCGCCGATTTGAGCCGGACCGGGAAGCCTCAATCGCCTAATTGAGCCAGGTCACGACGTGTGCGTGTCGTCTGGACTTGGTCAGTCCAGTGCATGATCATTTTGGTAGTCCATCAAGGACTCGCCGAAGGGGGGCGATCATGGCGATGGTCGACCCTTCACGACTGCGCGGGAATGACATCATTGGGAGCATGTCCCGTCGATGCGTTGTCGGCTTCACGTTGGTGGTCGGACTGATATCCGGGTGCTCCGGTCCGCCGTACCAGCTTCCTGACCGCAACACGCCAGGCGTGCAGGCTGAAGAGAGACGCCTCGCCGCACTCCTGCCCGACAGGCTGCTTTGGGGCTCTGGCACCTGCAAGGTCCGACTACTCGGTAGGGAGAACTCCTTGTCGTTCGCCTGGGCAGACTGCGATATCACGCCGACTGCCGAACATCCATCGGGAGGAGTCTCGATGCCGGTGCAGGTGGACGGCGATCAGGTTAGGAAGCCTGCCGACGGTGCGGGCTACACAGAAAGCGTCAAACGCCTGTTCCCGCGCGACCTAGCAGACGCCGTGCTCGACGAGCCTGAGCGGCTGCGCCCATAGCTCCAATGCCGATTAACGGGGTTGAGGAACCGGCGGACAGCCGTTATCGATGAGAACGATCCCCACCACAGCCCACACCAAACCCGAACCCTGCCCGCCCAGCCCTAAGCCAGGCGGGCAGAAGCTTGCTCACCCTCCGGCCAAATAGCGCCGAAAATCCCGGCCATTCACCGGCGAAAGTTGCAATCGGCGCCGCACGACCTCCTTCGTCGGCCGCACGGCAACGGCTTACCTTCTCATCCCTCCTGATCAAGCCAAGGCAACCGAAGCCCCAAGCGCAGCGCCGAACCATCAGGAATACCGTCACAACGGCAGATATTGGCATCGGCTCCAAGCGGGTCAGTGTCTTCAAGGTGGCTCAATTCCGTGACCGTTGCCCGGCTCAATTGGAGGCCGCTGACAGTCAGTCGCTCCACCATCTACAAGTACGTACCGGAGCTAAAGCCTGGCAGCGGCGGGCAGATCGAAGTCGACGTGCCCGCACCTCGCCCCGAACTCACACCAGGGACCGGCTGACGTCGCTACCGCCTGGGAATCAGGGTCTGAGACGCCGACAAAGCCTGGCGATCGGGCCGGGAACGCGTTCGCCGAGGTGCTCCTGCAGGTCTCTCTGGTCGCGCGCCCGGTTGTCGGCAATCTCGCGGGCGGTGTAGCGGCGGCTCCACCGCACCCTGCCTTCCCTGATCCAATAGTGGGAGCGGCAGGGCAGCGCCCAGTTGCCTATCGAGGGATACAAGGAGACGTCCTGGCCGTTGTAGGTGAGCGCCCACTGTGCTGGGGACAAGGGAGTGACGACCTCCTGCCCGCAATCGCAGGCACACAGGTGCCCGCAGGTGGCGTAGGGGATGGAGACGTAGAGCACTCCGCGCTCCATAGCCGGCGGGAAGCTCTCGACGAACTCTGGGCGCAGGAACGCGACGGCGGTCACGGGAGGTCCTCGTTGGCGATCTCGTTGGTGATCAGCGAGTAGGTCGTGAAGGCCTCGTCGGTCACGTCGCAGTAGACGTCCAGATGGCGTTTCCAGCGGCCTACCGCGAGAAGCGCGTTGAGCGCATTCAGGTCGGCGGTCTGGATGTTGCGACCGTAGTCGTCGCGTTCTGGAGCCGGGGCCGGAATCCGGTGGCGAGCCTGGGCGCGACGTCCCGGCAGGCTGGTGGAGACCCGCAGCAGGCCCGTGAGATGGCCGTCGATCTCCTCGACGCCCATACCGACGTCGATGAACGGCACGTCGTGAGCCTCCAGCCAGTCCATGATCGCCGGTTTGCTCAGCGCATCGTCGGAGGCCAGGAACACGAAGGTCGCCCCGGATAGGACCTCGAGGTTTTCCGCGTCGAGGTAGTGCTCGTAGGCAGCGACGCCGCGGTGCATCCTGGAGTAGACGGACGCGAAGTAGGCGGCCTTGTTCGGGCGTTCGCGAAGCGTCTCCAGCGACGCCGCGCCCGGGGCTCGGAAGGCGTTGTGATTGTCGAAATGGTCTCCGTCGATGAGCAGGATCGACTCGACCTCGGTCTTGGCGACCTGATCCAGGATGTAGCCACCGGTGCCGCCGAGCCCGATGATCACGATGCGGTGACCACGGAAGCGGCGGTGGACCGCCGCGAGGCCGGCCCGCGAGGTGGCGGTGTCGCGGTAGACGAATGGCGAGTCGTCTTCGACCTCCTGCCAGGCCGCGCCCGGGGTGGCCGTGACCGCTCCGTCGAGCGCCTGAGCCTGGTCGGCGATCATCCGGGTGTAGGCGGTGACCTTCGTGTACTGGTCGGGGTAGCCGGACGGTCCCGGTTTGGAGGACAGCATGAAATCCGCCTGGACGCCGTCGGCGATCACCCGGACCTCGGAATTGACCATCGGCAGCTCTCGGCCCTGCTCATCGCATGGCGCCGATCCTCCGAACCAGATGCGGTGGTCGGTGTCGCAGACGACCCGGTCGCCGCTGACAGTGACCGGGTAGGCGAGGAATCCGTACTGGACGGTCCGAGCCCTGGTGACGTAGGGGATGTGTCGGACGATCAGGTGTCCCGCCTGCAGTGCGACGTCGAAGCCGTCGTCGAGCAGGCGGGACAGGTCCGGGTCACGAGCGAGAGGTGCGGATGACATCGAAGACCATTCCGTTCTTGACGTTAACGCTGCGTCCGGCGGTCAGGCTGCCCGCCCCGTGCCCGCCGTGACCGCGGCTGTATCGGACGGTGAAGGTGTCCTGATCGGTCGGCGGCTGGCCCGGGTAAGCGAGCTCGACGACCTGCTCGAAGGTGATGGCCTTCTCGCGCCAGGGGTGCGAACGGGTGTTGACGATGATGGTGACGGGCGGGCGCCCGTGGTCGCCTTGAGGCATCGGTATCTCCTGTGGCGCATAGCGAGACAGTCCACATCTGCGCCTAATGTGGACCAGTGCTCGAAGTTTCGAGCACTGGTACTGTAGCAGGGGTGAGCGATATGTGGAGCAGTGGAAGAAGTCAGGGACGCCAAGGATGAGTGAGAGCCCTGGTGTGGACGTCAAGGCGCTGCACGCGGCCATGGATGCCGCACGTGCGAAGGAAGGCTTGTCGTGGCGGCAGTTGGCCAAGGAGATCGGCGTGTCGGCGTCGACGATCTCCCGCATGGCCAACGGGTTGAAACCGGACGTCACAGCATTCGCGGCGATGACGACCTGGCTGCGGATGCCAGCAGAGTCCTTCTACGTGGACCCGATGCGGTCGGACGCGGAGGAGCCGGAACTCGTGGCTTCTCTCGTCCCGTTGCTACGGGCGCGTCGTGATCTCACCGAGAACGATGTGGCCTACCTGGAAGAGGTCATCGCCGCCGCAGCCCGGCGGTTCCGGTCCGAACGAGAAGGCCAGGAGGGTTAAATGCCTCGTGGTGGGTGGACGCAGGTGCGGATGCGTGAGGTCGTGATCGAGGAGCGGGAAGGACTCGGGCTGAGCCCGACGGACCCGCTCGACCCTTACGCGCTGGCCGACGCCCACGGGATCCCCATCTACGGGCTCGAGGATCTGCTCGCCCACGGTGCGAGCCCGGAGGCATTCAGCCACTTCACCATGGGCGACTCGGCTGTGTGGTCGGCAGCCTTGCTTCCGCTGGGTACGGCGCGTGTCATCGTGGAGAACGAGTCCCACGCCGTGGTCCGGCGCCGGTCGAACATTGCGCACGAACTCGGTCATTTCCTGCTGGAGCACCCTTTTGACAATGTGATCCTCGGCGAGGACCACAAGCGGCAGTTCGATGAGAAGCAGGAGAAGGAGGCCGCCTTCATGGCCGGGGAACTGCTGATCCCGCTTGCCGCGGCCGAGCGCATGGCCTTTGACGGCTGGGACAACGCGCGTGTTGCGGCGGCCTATGGGGTGAGTACGCAGTTCGCGCAGATGCAGATGAAGGGCCAGCGAGTGCGGGCGCAACGAGCCGCACGCAAGTACGGCTACGGCTTCGGCAACGCCAGCTTCGGCAAGTCGGAGACCAAGTCCTCGCCCTGATGCGGCCCGCTGGGTGCCACATGTGCTGCGAAACGTCGCGTCCGCTCGTAACCACGCCGTTCCCGGCCGCAGTACGGGCAACACCGGTGCTTCACGCGGCCATCATCCTGCCCGACGCCCTCACGAGTCAGCGTCGCAGTTCAGGGCACTGAACGTTGTCTACGCGTGGTGTGGGGATGACGCTTGGAGTTGGTGGGTGATCTCGGTGACCATCTGACGGGCGGTACGGCCTGTGCCGATCAGGGTGGCGGAGGCGGCGCCGGTCCAGTCTCCGTAACCGAGGAGGTGTAGGCGGGGCTCAGCGAGCGCGGGTGGTGGGACCGGGACCACCGCGCTCGCGGCCGCGACGCTCGGGCGGACTGGCCTGTCCTTGGATCGCTCTGCGGACTATTGCTGGCTGGCCGCCTGTTGCACCACGGACCCGGGGGAGCGGGCCCGGGCCCTGGGCTTGCCCAAGTCTCCACCTGCCAATCCTGACCAGGCGGCGCTCTTTGAAGCGTCGTGAGCCTCTCCCGATCCCCGCCTACGCGCCGGAATCTTGTGACCTGCTCCAAAGACCATGCTTCCGCGGCGCGCGGTACGGCGGTGAATCCAACCCGGCAAACCCGCCCCGCTGTAGTGCCGGGCTCGGCACGATAGCCCCAAGGCGAACCACGCATCCTGTCGCTGCTTTTGTCGGCGTTAGCGCGTACGTTCACACCGAAACCACGTTCGAGATGGTGATGACCATGACCACGATCGACGAGCAAGCCGCTGTCCTCGCCCTCACCAAAGCCACCCGTGACAAGCCCTGGCTCTACACCGCACGCATTATCCTCGACGCGGGTAGCGCCCTGGAGCTGCTCGACGGCCGCTGCGCGAGCCGGGACGCCGACGACCGGGCGCACGCCGCCGACATCGCAGCCCGGGTCATGCCCGGCGACCTGGCCTGGGCGCGCGACCTCGTCACGGCCATGCGCGGTGACGGCGTCCATCTCGTCACCGTGCTGGACGACGCCTACCCTGGCAACCTTATGTGGGCCCACGACCGGCAGCCGTTCCTGTGGATCTGCGGAGACATCCGCCCCTGCGACCACCGCTCTGTCGCCGTGGTCGGCGAGGACGACACCGGCCATGCGGCGGACGCGGCTCGCGCCTTGGCCCAGGCCGGCATTACCGTCGTCGCGCCTCTGCACTCGGCCCTGGACGCGGCGGTCCACCAGGCCGCGCACGACGCCGGCGGCCGCACCCTGGCCGTCCTGACAGGCGGCATCGCCGAGCCAGCCACCGTCGACGAGTACGCCAGTGTGGCCGAGCAGATAGCCAACTGCGGCGCGCTCGTGTCCGCGTTCTGGCCCGACGCCGCTCCGACCGACCGGACCGTGGCGCTCTCCCGCATCGTGACCTGCGGGTTAGCGGACTGCCTGTATGTCGTCGACGGGGCCGCCGGCGGGTCGTCAGCCGGCCACGTCGAGCAGGCACTCCAGACCGGCAAATATGTGTTCGTGTCCCAGCGGCTCCACCAAGAACAGCCATGGGCCGCGCGGGCAGGCTCGCGGGGAGGCATGACTGCCGTTCAGGACATTGACGAGCTGCCCAAGCAGGCGGTCAATCTCATAGATATGACCACTGGAACGAACACCTATTGATCATGGGTGATGCCGAGGCGTTCACCCGCGAATTCCTGCCGCTGTTCCGCTCGGTTCCACCGACGCGGCCAGGCGTGTGCCGAATCTGCCACTCCGGTCCGAACAACGTCGGTGACACCGGCGGGCCTTGGGCTACGTGCGCAAGTTGCAAGCGCACCACGAAGAACTTATACGGCCACACGCAGTACGTGGTGCCGATCTCGCTGACGACCACGAACACGCAGTTGTACGACGTGCTCGTCCGCAAAAGGGACCCCTACGGCCCCGGAGGGCGGCGCAAGCGGACTGACTTCCTCGCCGCGACGGTGAGCCACTTCTACCACCAGCACGCCCACTGCCTGCAAGGAATGGCGGGCGGCCCGTTCACCCTGGTGGCCACCATCCCGAGCAACAACCTCGACACACCCGCGAAAGCCTTCCACATCATGTGGCAGGTCGTGGAGAGGGTGGGCGCGCTGGCTCGACTGTGGCGGCCACTCCTGCTGGAAGCAGACACCATGTTCGCGCCGGTTCTTGCCGACCGCCGCGCCCACCGGGACGCCTTCCGGATCCCCCGCTCCGACAGGTTGGACAACGCGCGTGTCCTGCTGGTGGATGACCTGTTCGTCTCCGGTGCCCACGTACAGAGCGCAGCCTCGGCACTGATCGAGGCCGGAGCTGCAGCAGTGGTGGCGCTCGTGATCGCGCGGCTGATCAACCCGGCGTCCAAAGATCCCTACAGCGCCGGCATCTGGAAACAAGCCTGTGAGCAGCCTTTCAGTTTCGACTGCTGCTGCATCTGCGACCGGTACGACCGCGCCGAGAATCCACGCAACCTGTAACCGCTTCCCCGGCAACACCGGGCCTCGCTCTCATCACACGACCCTGCGGCTGCGGCATCATCTTGCCGGGCAGTGAGCTATAGAGGGCGGGCGAGAACAGCCGCAGGGAATCCCAGGCGTGCTGCCAGGCGCCGCCGGGACCGTCCTGGCCGTCCAGGATGACGAAGTCGGCCTTTGCGCGACGCAGGTAATAGCCGGCCACCAACCCGGCTTGGCCCCCACCGATGACCAGGACGTCGACTCGACGTGTCATACGGTGGCGGGTTCGGCCAGCGGGGTGAACAGCGCACCGAGACGGGTCACCTGCTTGGTGACGATCCAGTAGTAGACCCAGGTGCCGCGCCGCTCGCTGTCGATCAGCCCGGCGGTGCGCAGCACCTTGAGGTGGTGGGAGATGGTGGGGGCGGTCAGGTCGAAGGCATCGGTCAGGTCGCACACGCAGGCCTCTCCGCCTGGGTGCGAGCCGATCATCGACAGCAGGCGCAGCCGTACGGGGTCGGCGACGGCCTTCAGCAGGGCGGCGAGGTCGGCTGCGTCACTTTCCGAGAGCGGCTCGCGGGCGATGGGAGCGCAGCACACTTCTGCGTTGGCAGTCACGACGACACCTCCTGCTTAGATGGTTGTCTAAATGATAGGCGATGGTAGGCGACCAGCGCGAACGCGGCGATCCCGCACGCTGTGGTGACGGCGCCCATCACCCAGGCGTACCCGATGAGCTGGGCCAAAGCGACCGCTCCTAAGGGGACCAGCGCCTGGTCGACGACCGAGAACAGCGCGATGCGGCCGGACAAGCTGGCGTAGGCGGCGGTTCCGTACTGTTCGGCGAGCAGGTGTGGCAAGGTGATCGTCCCAACGCCGAACCCGATCCCGAACAGCAGCACGCAAGAGATCGCGCCCGGCACGGTGGTGCCGGTGAACGGCAGCAGCAGCGCTCCGATCCCTTGCAGGGCGAAGGTCGTGGCCGCGACGGGGGCCGCCGCCCACCGACGGCGCAGGCCGGTGGTGACCAGGCGGCCGGTCACCGAGAGCACGCCGAGCAGTCCGGCGATGGCGGCGGCGAACACTGGGGTGTGGCCGAGGTGGATGAGGTAGGTCACCAGCAGGATCGCGATGGTGGCCACCGCGCCGCCATGCGCGGTGAAGGCCGCTGCCAGCAGCCAGAACGGCCGGGCGCGGACGGCGGCCTTGACCAGGTCGGTGCGGGCCGCCGCTTTGACCGTGGCGGCATGGTCGGGGCGGCGTCGCAGTACCAGGGCGTGCAGCGGGATCGCCAGCAGACCATAGCCGACGGCCAGGACGACCAGCGCGTGGCGCCAGCCGCAGTGCTCGACCAGCAGGCCGGTGAGCGGTAGGAAGATCGAGGAGGCGAACCCGGCGACGATGGTGAGCGCCAGCAGCGCGTTGGCCCGGCGCTGTCCGTGTGCGGGCCCGTCGAACCAGCTCACGATGACGGCGAAGGCGGGCTCGTACAGCACCATGGCCGAGGCGATGCCGATGGCCAGGAAGACGCCGTAAAGCTGAGGCAGCGTCTCCACACGTGACCAGGCAAACACCGCGAGGGCGCCGAGTACGGAGCCGACCGTCATCAGGGTGCGACCGCCGCGGGCATCGAGCCAGCGGCCGACCAGGGGTGCGCACAGGGCGGTAGCCAGCACGGCCAGCGTGAGCGCGGCGGCCACCTGCGTGCCCTCGGCCTTCAGGTCTCGCTGCATGGGGATGAGGAAGACGGAGAAGGCGTAATACAGCACGCCGTAGCCGATGGTCTGAGTGACGGCCAGCGCGGCCACGATCCGCCATCCATGGAAGGGCCCGGATCGGCCGTCACCCCGCGTCGCTGGGGCGGCGGCCTCGGCAGTGGAGCTCACGACGGCCCACCCGGGCAGGCGACCAGCTCACGACCGTTCACCGCGGCCGGCCACGCGCCGTTGCCGGACTCGGCGATGGCGGCGCTGGAACAGCGCTCGGACATGTCCAGTCTCACGTCAGCCACAGCAACTGCCGCCGGAGCCGGTGGTCACCAGCGGGAGCGGGGTGGCGAGCAGGCCGCCGCTGATCCCGGTGGCCAGGCCGACCCGCTGCTCCTGGGCCTCGGCCAGGTTGGAGGAGCACACCCCGGTCTCGGGCAGGTCGAGCTGCACGTCCCGAGCCGCCTCCCAGTCGCCGGCGATCGCCGCCACCACCGAGCGGACCTGCTCATACCCGGTGGCCATGAGGAACGTGGGCGCGCGACCGTAGCTCTTGACGCCCACCGCGTAGTAGCCGGGCTCGGGGTGGGCCAGCTCGTCCACGCCGTGCGCGGGGACGGTGCCGCAGGAGTGCTGGTTGGGGTCGATCAGAGGGGCCAGGGCTCGCGTGGAGCCGAGAACCGGGTCCAGGTCCAGGCGCAGTTCCGAGGTGATGGAGTGGTCGGGGCGGTAGCCGGTGGCCGACACGATCCGCTCCACCGTGACCGTCTGCTCGTGCCCGGACGGGTCGCGGCTGATCACCTCGACGCCCTGGCCGATGGTGTTGACGTGGTGGGTGTAGAAGCCGGTCAGCAGTCGGATGCGGCCGGAGTCGACGAGGGCGCGCAGCCGGGTGCCCAGCGCGCCGCGGGCCGGCAGCGCGTCGGCGTCGCCGCCGCCGTAGGTGCGGGTGGCGTTGCCCGCGCGGATGGCCCAGGTGATCGGGGTGTTCTCCAACTGGGCCAGGGCGAGCAGGGTGGTGGCAGCCGAGTGGCCGGCGCCGACGACCAACACGTGCTTACCCTCGTAGCGGTTGCGGTCGGCGCCGAGCACGTCGGGCAGGGCGTGATCGACCTCGACGCTCTGCTCGCCGTGCGCGGGCAGGCCACTGGCGCCGAGCACGTTGGGGCTGGTGTAGGTGCCGGAGGCGTCGACGACCGCCCGCGCCTGCAGTTCGGTCCCGTCATCGAGACGGATCAGGAACGGCGCCCGCTCGCGCCCGTTGGTGCGGACCCGGTCGTAGCCGAGCCTGCTGATCGCGTTGACGCGGCAGCCGAACCTGACCTTGTCGGCGAAGAGCTTGGCCAGCGGGGCCAGGTAGCCGTCGATGAGTTCGGCTCCGGTGGGCAGCCACTCGGGATCAGGGGCGCTCCAGCCATCGGCCTCCAGCAGGCGGCGGGCAGCGGCGTCAATGCTGTACTTCCACGGGCTGAACACCCGTACATGCCCCCACTGCGCGACCGACGCACCGGCCTGCCCACCGGCCTCAAGGATCAGGAAGTCCAGGCCGCGCTCGGCCAACTGCGCGGCGGCGGCCAGCCCAACCGGGCCCGCGCCGATCACCACGACCGGCAGGCCGCTGGCTTCGATCGTGGAGTGCTCCACCTGAAGAGAGGTGGTCTCAAGGGAGGTGGTGGTGCTGCAGCATCCGTCACTCATGATTACCTCGCTTGCTTTCGGGTTGTAGTGGGCAGCGGAACCTCAGGCCCGTGGCGTCGGCGCGGTCGATGCTCGCGCTCGCTCGCCAGACGGGGTGGCCCATCCCGCCGCGCATCGCGACGAAGGTGACAGTGCCGCCCGGCGGAACCGCCGCAGCAGAGCGCATCGCCACCTGTTATTTAGATATTTTTCGAAGCAGGAGGAAGCATGGCCCACTGCTTAGAGCTTTGTCAAATTAGATGCGCGCCTAAGCTGTGCGGCATGGTGGCGCCCCTTGCCGGTTAGCCGCAGCCGCCGACGGAGGGAGAGTCTTCGGGAGGGCAGCACGCGGCCAGCGCGGCCTGCAGGTCGGTCAGCGCCCGCCGCGCACCGTCGGGGTTGGCGCGGTAGTAGACGGTCTTCCATTCGCGCCGAGAGGTGAGCACGCCACCCTCGCGCAGCGTCGCCAGGTGTGTGGAGGTGGCCGACTGGGCCAATGAAAGCCGCTCGGCCACCTCGCTCACGGTCAATTCCACCCCACCTTCGAACAGGAAGAGGATCTGCTGGCGGGTGTCACTGGCCAGGGCTTTGAGGAAGCCGCGCGCCGCGTCGGTGAGCTGGATGCCGCTGCCTGCCGTCTGCATGGCACGACTCTACCGTATTGTCATTTCTGGATATGAGGATATGATCCGGCGGCATGGACACCATCGTCATCGGCGCCGGCCAGTCCGGCCTGGCCGCCGCCCGCGCCCTGCGCACCGCAGGCCGCACCCCCGTCATCCTCGAAGCAGGCCACCAGCCCACCGGCTCCTGGAACAGCTACTACGACAGCCTCACCCTGTTCTCACCCGCCCGCTACAGCGCCATGCCCGGCCAGGACTTCCCCGGCGACGGCGACCACTACCCCACCCGCGACGAGGTCGTCGCCTACCTCCAGCACTACGCCGACAGCCTCGACGTGGAGATCCGCACCGGCACCCGCGTCACCACGGTAGAGGCCGACGGCGCGGGCGGCTACCTCATCCACACCGCCGCCGGGGACACCCTGCCCGCCATGGGCGTGATCGCGGCCAGCGGCTCCTTCGGCAACCCCTACGCCCCCGCCCTGCCAGGCCAGGACGGCTACACCGGACAAACCCTGCACGTGGCCGACTACCGCAACCCCAAGCACCACACCGGACAACGCGTCGTGGTGGTCGGCGGCGGCAACTCCGCCGTCCAAGTCGCCTACGAACTCGCCGAGGTGGCCACCGTCACGATCGCCTCACGCCAGCCGCTCCAGCTCATGCCACAAATCATCGGAGGCAAGGACGTGCATCACTGGCACACCACCACCGGCTTCGACCAGTTCCCGCCCGCCTGGCTGGCACGCATCGCCAGCGGCACCCTCGTCATGGACACCGGCGACTACGCCGCCGCCCTCACCGACGGCCGCCTGCAGCGCCGCCCCATGTTCACCGCCCTCGACGGCGACCACCTCCTCTGGACAGACGGCGAACGCGAACGCGTCGACGCGGTCATCTACGCCACCGGCTACCGGCCGCATCTCGACTACCTGGCACCGCTCGGCGCCCTGGACGAGACAGGACTGCCCCGCCACACCGGAGGCATCTCCACCACCCACCTCGGGCTCGGCTACGTCGGCCTGGAATTCCAACGCTCCTTCGCCTCCAACACCCTGCGCGGCGTCCACCACGACGCCGAACACGTCGCCGCACCCATCGCCGCCTACGCCGGAGGAGTCCTGAGCGCCTACGCCCTATGACCCGCACAACCGCCGTGTGCGAGCAGGGCTGACCGGCAGCGCCTGCCGACGCGGAGCGGGTAGGCCGCGCTGAGATACCACACACCACGCTTCATGCGGGTGCCGCAACTGCGGGCGGAACTAGAGGGAACTAGAGGTGCGCACGTCCGTCGATCCTGGGTATGGCGAGGGGCCTGCGATGGTCTTGGTCGAGCCAGTCGTATTTGAGACCCTGACCGAGTCGGCCGTGGCGGAGGGGCGGGCGCTTTCCAGGGCGGTGAGCCTTTCCAGCTTCAAGTGTCGGCGGGTTCGTTGCTGGCCGCTTCTCGCATTTAGCCGCCCGCAGCTCTCGGCATTACTGCTCGGCGTCTGAGGCGCCCTTCGTACCAAGCAGGGCGCGCAGGCTCTGCTCGCCTTGACGGACAGCGGCCGTGAGGGCTTCCGAGTGGGCTGCCGGGAGGCTTCCGGCGCCGAACCCCGCAGCGGCGAGTACACGGGCGAGTTCCTGTTCCTCTTGTAGAGTCATGTGGGAGAGCATCCCGTGGTGCCTCAAGACGTCTCGGGCCGCGTAGCCGTCCGAGTTGGCCACGCTGATGACGGCGGATCGTAGGTCTGAGTCGTGTGCTGTGGGCTGGTCGGCGGCCAGGTCGAGCACGGTCAGGCCGAGCCGGACCCGGAAAGCTGCTGTCGTCGGTTCGGGTTCGGCGATCAGCGTGAGTGCTGCTCTCACGGCGTGGTCCAGCTCGGTCGGTGGCGTCGTCGAGGTGGTCGGTCGGCAGTGGATGCGCAAGATGGCGGCGACGGCGTTTTCCCAGGGCTCCGCAGGCACGCTGGAGTCGATCATGTCGGCGGCCTGCTGGTGGAGGTCCTGCTCTACCAGCGACATGATCGTGATCTGGCGGCCGTCGAGGAGCCGTTGACCGACGCCGCGGTGCGCGGCCATGGAGTTGGCTGCCTCTGTCCAACGGCCGGCGCTGGCGAGGGCTCTGGCGCCGTCGACCAGGAGGGTGACCCACAGCTCTGTGCAGATCTTGCGGTGGTCTGGCCCGGTCTGGATCAATGGTGCAAGGTCGACGGCGTGGTCACGGATGACGGTGGTGCCGCGCTGCTGGGCGGCCCGGTACAACTGCTGCAGCACCGCGAAGGCGCCGCTGCCGTCACCTTCGCGGATCAGGAGCCTGGCGATGTTCACCAGCGGCATCAGCGACATCACGGCGATGTCCTGGCTGAGGGCGCCAGCTTCGACGAAGACCTTGTGCTGCCGCCAGCACAGTTCGGCGGCCAGGTCGGGCATTCCGCTGTCGGAGGCGATGAGCGCGGCGAAGTTGAGGACTCCGCTGGCGCGGGCCACCTGCTGGGGGTGGTCCGCGCCGGGCGGTTCGACGGTCAGCGCGGTGAGTTCCGCGATGCGCTTGTCCAGCGGGAGGCCGGGGGGCTTGGGGCGGCAGACCAGCGGGATGCGGCGGGCGATCGCGGGGTTCATCACGCTGCTCCCCTTCTACGGCCAGTCGATGACGAGTCGGCTGTTGGGTTTGTCGATGATGAAGCGTGGGTCGTCGTGGGCCGTCAGGTGGTCGCGGGCGTTGCCGACGGCCATGCGGAAGCGCGGTTCGGGCGCGTTGTGGCCCCAGCCCTGGTGCCAGTCGGTGATCCCGGCGGTGACCTGGTCGGCGAGGGAGGCGCCGCGTGGGCCGTGGCCGATGACGCCGAGTTCCCAGAACCTGCTCTGCTCGTCTTCGCCTTCGCGGATGGTCAGGTACGCCAGGCTGTCGCCGTCGAGCGCGGCCATCGATCCCCATGCGAAGTGGGGGTGGAAGCCGGGGCGGGAGCCGGGCATGCGGGACAGGCCGTTGGGCAGGACCGCGGCGAGGTAGAGGTACACCCATTCGAAGGGGTTGCCCTGGCGGAAGTTCACCCCGGTGTAGATCTTGGTGGGGGGCTGGTCGAGGACGGTGCGGATCGCGTCTCGGTCGACGTCCTGTTCGCTGAAGGTCTCCACGTGGACGTTCCCTTCTCCGGCCATGGGGACGCGGGTGTAGATGTCGTCGCAGACGCCCTTGCGGAGGGGGACGAACGTGGCCATCTCACACGAGACGGTTCTCCAAGTGTCGCCGTCGCGTTCGAAGGCGAAGCTGCGGGAGATGCTGCCGCGGATCCGCATCGGGAGGACCAGTCGTCCGCCGGGGGCGAGCTGGTCGAGGATCGGCAGGGGAACGTCGCCGGCGCCTACGGTGAACTGGATGCGGTCGAACGGGGCGTGTTCCGGAAGGCCGGCCGCGCCGTCGCCGAGGATGCAGGTGACGTTCGAGGCGCCGGCGTTCGCGAGGTTCTTCTGGGCTCGGTCCACGAGGTCCTGGTCGACGTCGACCGTCCAGACGTGGCCCTGGGGGGCGACGAGCCGGGAGAGGAGCGCGGCGTTGTAGCCGGTGGCGGCTCCGGCTTCCAGGACCTTGTGGCCGGGCCTGGCGTCCAGTTGCTGTAGCTGGAGGGCGACGATGGAGGGCGCGGAAATGCAGGAGATCATTTCGCCGGATTTGTCGTGCTTGATGGGCACGGCGTCTTCGGCATATGCCGCCTGGGGGTCGACGCCTGGGAGGAAACGGTGCCGTTCGACGGCCCGGAACGCGGCGATGACGTCGGGGGCGTGCAGGTGGCCGCCTTCGATGAGGCGGGTCACGTACGCCTCCCGCAGCTCGGTGGGCTCGGTGGGGTCGGTGGCGGTCATAGTGGTCTCCATTCGGGTGAGGTTACGGTTCGGCGGGGTGGTACGGCGGGTGGACACGTCGGCCCATTCGGTGAAGGCGGCTTGACTGCCGAGCCATGCGGTTGCGGCCTGCTGGCCGGCGGGGATTCCGGCGCGGTTGAAGGCAAAGATCGCGTGGTGGGTGAGTACGGCGCGCAGGCCCCGCGTCAGCCGTCCTTCGGCGGCCAGCAGCCTGAGCCGTCGTCCGGCCTCCTCGAACGCGGCGATGCGCTCGGCCCAGCCGGGCTCGGCGTCCGGCCTTTGGGCGGCGTCGGCGTTCATCAGACGCCGCATCGCGCTGATCGCCCGGTCGATGGACGGGCCGATGGGCGGGGTGACGGGTGGCCGCAGGTCGCCGAGTTTCGCCCAGACGTCGCCGATCTCGAACGGGTCCATGCCTGCCGCGCGGTGCATCGCCGACAGCAGGAGGACGCAGCGTTCCCGGGCGTTCGGGCTGCCGGTTTCGGCCAGAGCCGCGGGGCTGTCGGCGCAGAACACGTCATGGGCGACCACCGTCCCCTCGGGGCCGCCGAAGGCGTGAACCTCGGGCTCGTAGATTCCGCCGACCCAGTTGGCCACGATGTGGTCGGCGGCGAGCTGGTCGAGCAGGCCCGCCGCGGGCTGCTCGGTGCGCAGGCGGAGGCCGCTGTCCTTGCGGAGGAAATGGAAGCGGTGGCCGGACAGCGCAGCCGACAGCACACGGGCGGCTTCCGGCGTGATGCCGACGTCGGGGAGGGAGACGGTGGCGTGCCACCACCTCGTGTGGGTGGTGATCGGAAGGTGCTCGTCGTCCACCTGTAGGGCTCCTTATCGCGGGGTCAGGTGATCAGGAGGGCTCTGGTCCAGCCGGTCGTGTTCGTGCCGCCTAACGCCAGATGGGCGCCGACGCGGCCTTCCATGAATCCAGGCTTTGGCAGCCGGTCCAGGTCGGCGGCCAGGCGTTCGGTGAGGTCGTCGATGAGCGGTGAGAACCGTTTCGGTGCGGGGCTGTCGCCGGCCATGGCGCGGGCGATGGCCAGCAGACCGGCCCAGCCGTGGCACAGCGTGGCGTCGGTGATCCGGCTGAGACATGCCGGGTCGGTCAGCACGCTCATGACGGTGTTCTCCGCGCTGTGCTGGCGGGCGGGGTCGTTGAGGGCGAGCGCGGCTAGCTGCTGGGCGCGGGCGATGCCGAGCTGGCCGTAGCACCAGGACGGTCGTGCGGGCATCGGCTCGGGAGGGTCGGCCGTGGTCAGCTCGCCGAGGGTGATCCAGTTGCGGCAGCCGTACCTGTCCAGCCAGCGCGCGAACACCTCGATCGCGTCGCGTTGCCCCGGCACCTGGACACCGTGGCGGGCGGCGAGGGACAGGAGCGCCAGAGGGCCGGCGATGCCGTGCGCGACACCGTTGTTCCCGTGGCCTCCGGGTATCTCCTCATGCCCGGGGCCGTCCATCGACCACCACCCGGGCAAGGCCCTGCCACCAACGTCGACCGGCTGTGTCAGCGATACGAGGTGAGCCAGGACCTGGTCGAGCAGCGGCGGCGGGTCTGCGCGGGTCAGGAGCAGCGCGGCCAGCCCGGTGAGCCCGCGGATGAGGTCGAACTCCGCCAGTCGCGGCAGCGCCCCGGACGCCTGCCGCCTGCGTGCCGCCTCCAGTCGGGCGGCCACGACGCTGTCGACGACGTCCCGCACCGCGTTGTCGGCGTGTCCGGCGCGGCCGAGCACGAACTCGAGCGCTGGGGCGCCATGGAACAGCGATGCGTTGCCACCGGCACTGACGCCACTCGCGACCGCCTGCCTCAAGGTGTCGCGGGCAGAGGTGAGATCTCCGCGTTCGATGTGCAGCAGCGCCACTCCGAGCATGCCCTCGGACAGGTCCTGCGTCCTGGGAACTGGCGCGTTCATGAGCGTGCCTTGAGCGGGATGACGAGGCTGTGGGCCCGTCCGCCGATCCAGCCGTCGGCGTCCGGTGGTGGCGCGTCATACAGGACCGCGACACCGGTACGGCTGGCGTCGAGGTGGACACGCAGGAGATCCAGGTGCATGTCCTGGCGTAGATCGAGCGGCAGGTGCTGGTCGTCCTCGGCCAGGAGCACACGGTCCGGCACCCTGAACCGGCCCATCCAGGCGTGCAGCCGGACGGCCCACTCGTCCAACGTGGCAGCGCGGCCGGGCAGGTCCCGGCCGCGCACCTTCCAGCGTGCAGCGGTCAGGATCGACCGCCGATAGGTCAGCGTGGGGAGGAACGGGAGGATCCAGGCGGCGCCCCAGTCGAACCAGGTCACCTGGGCGGTGTGGGCGCGGCTGATCTCGGCCAGAAACCGGGCCAGGGGCGGCGTGTAGTTGTTCCACACGAAGTTGAGCGCGGTCGGCGCGAGCAGCTCCAGCCGCTCCCCCGTGGCTGCCTCGGCCAGATAGAGACGGCCGTCGCGGACTCCGACAGCCAGATCAGACAGGCCCAGCACGCCCTTGTCTGGGCTCCGGAACTCGCCGACGCTGACCAGCCTCGGCAGCACCTGCGGGGCGCGGGTGAGCAGGTCGGCGTGGACGCGACCGGCGTGGAAGGACAACTGCGCCAGCTCGGCGCCGGGTACGACCGTGGCCAAGCTGGCGTACGCGGTGCTGGTGTGGGGAAACAGATGCCAGAACCGGCCCGTCATCGAACCGGCGGCGCGGGAGACGGTGATCACCCGGAGCCGGAAGTCTCCGCGGTCCAGAGCCCGAATCGAGGCCGCATGGAGCTGCGCGCACAGTTCGATATGGGGCGGAGTGACCGCAGGCTCCCCCGCCGCTTCCAGGCGTTCGATCGTCTCCTCGGGCAGGGCCACGGACCGGCTGCGCTCGACAGATGCGGTGCCAGCCATCTCCAGCAGGAGCCGGTCCCGCAGGGTCATCGGGCGGGGAGACTCGGCCAACTGACCGAATCCTTCAGGCAGACCCAACCCTTTGTCGGGGTCGATGACGAGTTCCAGCGGCACCTCGGCGCCGTCGCCGTAGCGGTCAGTGAACCGCTCGGCGTAGCGGCGCCATGCCGGCGTTCCCGCCGGATGCATGGCGAGCCGGGTCAAGACCGTGGCGGCAGTCTCCGCCTCCGTGAGCACCGCTTCTGACAGCCGCACTGTGGCGTCCAGCCGCAGATCCACCGCCGAACTTGCGCGGACGGCTGTCCGCAAGGCGGGCGGCAGCGCGCCGGCAGGATCGATGACGGTGGCGGGAGCGCGTAGCGATGACCGCAGCAGCCGCACCCGCAGAAGCTCGGCCAGGAGCCCGGTCCGCTGGCGGCCGGGCGTGCTGGGGAACTCGGCGGCGAGCTTGTCGCCCAGCTCCGAACACCGGATCGGCGATCGGGCCGCGTCGAGCACCAGCGTGATCGCGGGCGTCAGCGCGAGGGAGAACTCCGAGACCCCCTCGAACGGGACGTAGACGCGGCCACCCTGCCGGCGTGCCAGGGTGTTGACACAGACTTCGACGTCGGCCATCCGTTGGCCGTCCGCTTCCCAATCCGTGATCGCCGCGTCCAGCGCCACCGGGTCGGGCCGGGTGACGGCCTGGTGCTGGTCCCCGAACCGCACCTCGGCCCCGCCGCCCAGCTCGATCAGCGTGACACCAGCGAACAGACCGAACGGGGTGGACCGGCGGGTGTACCTGATCGCGTACCGGGCGGTGGCCAGTGCCGCCCGGCGTACCCGGCGTACCTTCGACGAGCGCCCGTCGAGGATCGCCCGGACCTGGCGGGCCAGGTCCGGGCTGGCGCCGGACACAGCCTGCTGGAAGATGTCATCAGCCCACACCGCGGCCAGCCACGAACGCCAGCGTTCGAGCGGAGCAGCGGGCCCCGGCCAGGGCGGCAGGTGCGGCCCGGCGAGGTTCACCGCGGCGCGCAGCATCGTGCCGCCAGCATCTCGGTACAGGCTGCGCCGCAAGCGCGTCATCGCCGCACCTCCGTCTCGGCAGGAAAAGGGGCATGCGGGCCGGAGGGCTGGCTCTCCTCCGGCCCGCGGGTCAGGCTTTCTCTACGAGGTGGGGCAGGCGCTCGGGCACGAGGTTCCGCAGTTGTCGCCGGTGCTGCACAGCAACACCGTCTCGGCGGCCGGGGTGTTCTCGATGAAGGTGATGTCGAGGTCGAACGGGTCGAACGTTGCTTCCGTGCCGACCGTGGTGGCCTGCCCTGTGAGGGTCTGATGGATGGTTGGAATACTCATGTCCTCTGGTCCTTGTCGTGTGTTGGGGGTTCCTGACGTGGGGTTTCACATCGGCGGGCGTGGCCGTGCGAGCAACGGTTTGAGGGCGGAAGCGCCCACCGCAGAGCATGTACTACATACTGCATAGTCTTTGAGGCTTGAGGGGTCAACGAGTAAGTAGTACGTACTATCGGTAAGGTGAGAGCGTGACGAGCACGGCAAGCTACCGCCAGGTGGCCGACACCATCCGCCGATCCATCCACGACGGCATCTACCCGCGCGGCTCGCT
This sequence comes from Nonomuraea antimicrobica, assembly GCF_039536965.1. NCBI lineage: Bacteria > Bacillati > Actinomycetota > Actinomycetes > Streptosporangiales > Streptosporangiaceae > Nonomuraea > Nonomuraea antimicrobica. The sequence continues at coordinate 23,458 of NZ_BAAAZP010000145.1, forward strand.
GCTGCCCAACGAAGACACCCTGGCCGACGAACTCGGCGTCCACCGGGCCACGGTCAACAAGGCATTGAAGATCCTCAAGGCCGAGGGGCTCGTCTATGTGCACATGGGCGTCGGCACCTACGTCCACAAGCTGCCGCCCATCTTGCGCAACGCAGCCACACGGCACAGCCGCGCCCACCGAGAACGCGGCGGCGCCCGCGGTTCGCTCGCCAGCGAACTCGAACAGCTCGGCTACGCCCTGGACAACCAGACCACCATCGGCCCCGGCCGCCCGCCCGCCGAAGTCGCCGAGGTCCTGGGCGTCGACCCCGACAGCGACAGCGTCATCATCCGCGCCCGGCACATGTACGCCGAGGACGTGCCCATCCAGATCGTCACCACCTACCTCCCCCGTACGATCGCGGAAGGCACCCCGATGGCCGAGCGCGACCCGGGCGTGGGCGGGATCAGCAGCCGCCTGGCCGAACTCGGCCACGCCCAGGTCGACATCCAAGAAGACGTCGACGTCCGCCCGCCCACGAACGAAGAGGCACGCTTCCTGCGCATGACACCCGACCAGCGGGTTTACGAGATCTTCCACCTGGGACTGACCCGCGACGACCAGCCGGTGAAGGTCAACCTCTACGTCTTGCCAACCTTCCAATGGAAGCTGCGCTACCGGTACCGCGCCGACCCGGGCTGATCTGCTGGCGTGGCGAGCAGCGTCGAGGCAGTCGGCGGTGGCCACGCTGGCAGTGCAGGCGCTGACATCGCAGCGACCGGTCAGTCGTCGCGCGGCTCGGCGCGCGAGAGCGAACCCTCGAACAAGTCCTGGGCGGAGGGCCGCGTCGTCGGGCAGGTCAGGGCTCCACGGGTTGCCATGGACGAGGATGACGAGATCCATCCAGGCTCCTCTCACCTTGCACGCGTGCGGGGCCGGGCAATCAGGTAGCCGGCGCTGAAGGGGACAAAGATCGCCGCTTGGCGGTGCAGCGCGCCGTAGAACGAGAGGAAGTCCGGCTGCCGTACGACCTCGACGATCCCGGCATCCCTCATAGGCTGAGTGATCTCCACACGAAGCGTTGCCTGCCAGCACTCGCGACCCGATGGATCAGTGCCGCGCATGATCTCCCAGGCCGGGTTCAGCCTGCGGAGGGTGGAGAGCCGCAGGTGGGCGACAGTTGTCGGGTTCATTGGCGATCACCCCAGCCGGATATCCGGGGCAGTTGTGGACAACGGGAGCTTGGAACCGCTACCTGCGACAGTGGCGAGCCCCGCCGAGGACAGCGCAGGGAGGTCGGCTGCCTGCCAGTCGGGCGGTGCCACGCGGTTCATCTGCTGCCACAGCTCGTCGGGGGATGCCGCGTGCAAGAGGACGCCGTGATCGCTGTGGCCCGTGTAGATGGCGACCAGGCGCCGCCAGTAGAGCGAGTACATGACCACGAACCAGCCGCGGGCGCGGCGCTGAAGGTCGGCTGCGTGCCCGCGCGCTATCTCGTCAGCGGCGGCTTGGAGATCGCGCGTCAACATCGGTGTCTCCTGGACGAGTGAGAAGGTCGATGGCGCAGGCCGGAACGGCTGCGAAAGTTCCGGCCTGCGCCAAAGGTGCGGGGCGGCGGGGAAGACAACACCGGGCACACCCCGCACGAGGGCGCGGCACAACGCGGCTCCCGCGGGGGTGGGGCCGCGCCGATGCGGGTTGCCGCGCCGGTCGTGACCAGGCTCCGGGTCAGAGCCTGGTCAGCAGGTGGGCCAGCCAGGTACGGCCAGCGTGAGCGAGACGGGTCTGTTCGGGGCGACGGGCCTGGTGTCCGTGCTCGGCTTCGTACAGCCGGGCCAGCGTCCACAACGCGGTCAGCCCGGCCACCTGGACGGCCGGCAACTCGTTCCACCCGGGAACGCTCGCCAGCAGCGCTGCGGTGTGCTCGACGCTGTGCCCCGCCTCGACGAGATGAGGGGCGAGAAACGCCAGATCGGCCCCGGCGGCACCCTTGCACGCCTGCGACCAGTCCACCGCGTAGACCAGGCCCTCCTTGATGCGCAGATGCCGCGTGCCCAGGTTGCCGTGCAGCAGCGTGTCGCCGTGCAACGACTCCGGGTCGAAGTCCTGGAGCGCGGTCTCGAACAGGTCCCGCCCGCGAAGGAGGGTGGGCGTCTTGTTGAGCATGTGGCTAGCCATCGTCCACATGCTGACGATGAGATCGGCCAGCGGCCGGGCGCGCTCGTCCGGGCACGGGGTGAGCATCTTGCCCAGCCGCTGGACGGCGTCCAGGACGAGCGGCACGTCCATCGATTCCGGGTCGGGCGACAGGTACACGTGGTCGGCGTTGTCGTTGATGAGTTCGTAGGCCAGCAGCAGCCAGCCGTCCACCTCCGTGTTCCACAGCAGGCGCGGCGCCGGGGTGTCCAGGGGCAGGCTCAGGCTCGCCGACCGCTCCCGCCTGAAAAGCGGCAGGTCCGGACTGCTCAGCGCGGTGGCCCGCAGGAACACCTCCTGATACGCGCCGTGCACATGCAGAGCGAGGCCGGACCGACAGGTGCCGACCGGCTGGACCCGGTTGATCGGGCCGGTGTGCCCTTGCACGATGAGGTCACGCACAGAGCCGGGCAGCTCCTGCAACGCGGCGAAGTCGCTCACGGTGCCTCCAAGAGGTTTCGGGGAAGAAGGTGTTGGCTGTCTCGCACCCCGGGGAGAGGAACGGGGCTCGTCCCCGGGGCGCGAGACAAGATGTGGGACACGGCCCGCCGCCCAGGTTCTTGGACGGCGCCTGTCGTGCCGACGGGCGCTCACGGCTTCCGTCCCACAGCGCACAGGCAGAGCCGGTCGTCGGCACCCGCGTTGATCATGTCTTCGATCGGTCGCCACTGATCCAAAAACACCAGGCCAGGCTCGACCAACTCGAAACCGTCGAAGAACCGCTGGATCTGCTCCGTCGTCCGCGGCACGACAGGAGAACTGGCCTTCCGGCGCGCGTACGCGTCAGCCCCAGCCCGTCCGACACCGTCTGGGTCGTCCCACAGATGCGACAAGACCAGGTAGCTGCCCGGCGCCATCCGTTCACTGATGGTCTTCACCAACTGTTCCGGGCGGTCCTCGTCGGTCAGCAGGTGCAGCATGGCCACCAGGAAGATCGCCACCGGCTGGGCGAAGTCGATGTGAGCACGCAGCCGGGGGTGGTCAAGGACCTGCTCCGGAGCACGCACGTCACCCTCCATCGCGATTACACCTGGCCGGGTTCCGGCCAGCAGGGCGCGAGCGTGGCACAGCACGATCGGATCGTTATCGATATAGGCCACGTGCGCGCACGGCTTGATCTGCTGCGCCACCTCGTGCACGTTCGGCGACGTGGGGATACCGGTGCCCAGATCGACGAACTGCCGGATGCCCGCCATGGCGACGGCTTCCGTCGCGCGTACCAGGAAGTTGCGGTTCGCCCGTGCGGTGGCGCGAGCGTTCGGAGCCACCAGCAACACCTGCTCGGCCAACTCCCGATCGGCGGCGAAGTTGTCCTTGCCGCCCAAGTAGTAGTCGTACACGCGGGCGATGCTGGGTGTGTTCGGGTCCACCCCAGACGGAGGCGATGTGGTGGGGTCAGCAGTCATCAGCGTCCTCGGTTGGACTGAGAGCAGGCAGGAATACGAACGAGATCGATCGCCTCGTTCATGTGCGGAAAGAGCTAGCTAGAGCCAGTAAACGCTCAGATGCGGACTGTGGAGAGAGCCGAAAAAGTTAACGCAATGCATGGGGGCTGACCTGCACTGATGTCATCAGCGAAGCGCGAAAGTTACCTACTTGTGGGCCTGCTGGTGAGCGCTACCTTTAAGGTCAAGGCGTTCCATCAACAAAGGATGTGCCATGGCTACCACTCCCAAGCGGCAGCAGCGGACGCTCCGCTCGCATCAGCTACGGATACGCGGGCTGACATGGGAACACATCGCAGCCGTGTGGGAAACGGACCATCCAGAAATCACGCCCCGGCAGGCTTTCAGGTGGGCCCACGACCTCAGCCTCCAAGACGTGGCCGATCGATGGAACGAACTCGACGCCGGCGAAGCCACCATGGTCAAATCTCGGATCTATCAGTTCGAGAACTGGCCCGTCCGAGGACGCCGCCCAAGCGTGACCGCATTGCACGCCCTAGCCCGTATCTACCAGACGCACTCCCGGAGCCTGCTGACTAGCGCCGAGTATGCGCTCTACAGAGGCGACGAAAGAGAAGAAATCGACCGGATCGACTATCGATCACTGGACAACAATTACCCGAAATACCAGCCCATAGCTACAGCAAGAACTCCGTATCCAGGCACCCCCGAGGTATCTCGTCCATCGCTGACCGACCTGAGAGACCGTCGCGTCCTCGACCCCGCCCAGCAGTTGTCCCTCTACGCAAGAGAATCGTCGAAGATTTTGAACCAGGCCGAGCGGAGCAACGTCGGAGATGACACCATCGCCCGCCTGAACACCGAACTCCAGCAAACAGCGCACAACTACCTGAAGACGCCGATGGGACAGCTACTGGCGGACATGCGGCGCATCCGAGACGAGGCCCTCCTCCTTCTTGAGGGACACCAGCCATTGCGCTACCGAACAGAGCTGCACATGATCGCCGGTTGGGCCATGACCATGCTCGGCTGGGCGAGCACAGATCTGGGACGGGTTGATGCGACTGCGGCCCACACGCGAACCGCATGGTATTTCGCGCAAGAGGCCGGGAACGATGCCCTGCGCGCGTGGGTGTGTAAGACGCGGCAGGTAGCTGCCTACTGGGCTGACGATCTGGAAGCTGCAACCCACCACGCGGAGCGCGGCCTCTTCTTCGCTACCCGCGCCGGAGGGCAAACCGAGGTGATGCTCGCAAGCACCCTGGCGCTCGACTACGCGCGTGCAGGAAAGCTTCGCGAAGCGCGTGAAACGCTGGCCCGTGCACAAGACATCCCGGCCGGGCAAGAACTTCAGTGCCCGGGGGGAGTGCTGAGCTGCCCCCCAGAGAGAGCCCTGAGCTATTGGGCGGATGCCTATCTTGTCCTCGCCGATCCCACGATGGCGCTGAAGATGGCCGAACGCGCTGTGGAGATCTCAAAGTCGCGACCAGCGCCGGATCGCAACATCGGCACCGAGCGCATGACTCAACTGCACGTCGTCCGCGCCCACATCGACCTCAACCAACTCGACGCCGCAGGCGAGGAACTGTCACCGGTTCTGGAGACTCCCGACGACGCGAGACCGGCACCGCTTCTCCTGCAACTCGCCGAGATCACCACTCGGCTGCGTCCGGCCTTGCGTAGCAGTAGGGATGGCAGAAGGATCAGTGACGCGATCGGCGCCTTCCGGGCGGCGACCACCTCGCAAGTCGAAAGGCGAGCGCTTGGACATGGACGAGACACGTAACCACTGGTGGTGGCGGCCAGGTTGGCACACTGGCCGGTCCTTCTACACCTGGCACATCCTTGTGGAGGACCAACCAGCGATCCACGAGTTCGCCCAGCAGCTCCAACCCGAGTTGGAAGCCACAGGCGCGCTGGGCCCCATTCCGCTGGAATGGCTCCACATGACAATGCAAGGCATCGGCTTCACCAACGAAGTGAGCGATGACACGCTGAACGCGATCGCCGCCGCAGTAACCGAGCGCGTCGCATCCATAGGGCCGGTGACCGTCACGCTGGGGCCGCCGGTCGTGGATCCCGAAGGCGTCAACTTGCCCGTCCGGCCGACCGAAGTGGTGGACACGATACGGCGCGCCGTGCGCGCCGGCATCGCCGACATATGGGGAGCCGACCGCGTGCCAGAGTCCGAAGACGGGTTCGTCCCGCACGTGAGCCTCGCCTACTCCCACACCAGCGGCGCCTCCCTAACCCCTATCCGAGAGATCCTCGCCCGCCACGCAATCACCATTCCGGCCGTTCTAACCCGCGCGTCACTGATCGACATCAACCGCGACAACGGCATGTATCGGTGGACGCTCGTCCGGCGGGCATCCTTCGCCGCCACGACATAACCTGCGACAGGCGACCACCCAGCGCCCTAGATCCTCATGGCCCCGCACTGAAGCACGCATCCATCCGGCGGTCGCGCCCGAACTGCGACTCTGTCTCTCTTCCCGTGGCGACGCAACGCCTGCCTTAGCAGATGCAGTGAGTGCAGGTGGCCTTACCGCTGTTGGCGAGCGAGCCCACCGCCGCCCTTCAGGACAAGACGGCCGACGTCAGCCCACCGGATCGATTTCGTCTTCGCCGGCGCGGCCGCGGTGGGAGCGCTCGCGACCACGCTCGCGGCCGCGAGCGCCGCGAGCGCTGATCATGGCACCCACCATCGCCGACCGCTCTGATATCGGGGGCGTTGCGGTACTGACTGCGGCACCGCAGCAGACCTGAGGTGCCGCAGTCGCCTCACCCGGTACCCCAGCCAAGTCGGTGGTGCACAGATGGACGGCACCACCGAGATCAGAGCCCAAGGCGGAATCCGATAACTCCAGTTGAGCACCGTCAGCTTCAACTGCATCGACAAGCTACTTCAAATACTTCAAGTCTTCCATTAGCATCTAACAAAGTATATTTACCAGATTTTACAAGTCCAGTCGTAAAGGACGAAGGTATCGGCGATACATCGGGGCTCACCTGCCGTCACGCGCCCCCAGGCCGTTCACCGCTGCTGCCGTAGTCCGGAACGGGGTTCGCGTGGCGTGGGTCAACGTGTTAGGCCCCTGCATGGAGCAGGTGGAATACCGGTTGCAGGAGGGTGCCGGCTGTGGCGTGCCGCAGCTTGGCGAGCACGGTAGGGAAGGGCGGGAGGAGCCTGACGGGCAGGTGGGCTACCGGCTGGACGGCGGCTGCGCTCTGGTGTGGGTCGGTGAAGGGCTGCGTGAGGTCGGGATCGTGCCGGGTACCCGGTTGACGGCCGATCAGCACGGCAAGGCGCGGGCGTTGATGGACGGCCGGGATCCGAACACCGGCAAGGTGTTGATGGCGGCCAGGCACGTGGTGGACCCGCGCGGCAAGCTGCCCGGAGCGCCGTTCGTGGAGGCGCTGGAGGCGATCGCCACCGTGCGCGGCACTACTGTTGAGGATCTGCTGGCGGCCCGCCCGGCGATGGTCAAGCGCGCGGCTCAGATGACGCGCGGGGTCGTTCGGGAGGGTGAGGCGCATCTGGTGCGCATAGAGGATCTGGACCGGCTGGCCTTCGCTGTGGGGATCGATCTGGCCGAGGTGTATGAGCCGGAGGAGTTGGCGTACGCGCGTAAGTGGCGTGACGCACGGGTCCGGGTCGGCAATCGCGGTTATGACCTGACTCTGGACGTGACCAAGAGCGTGTCGGTGTTGCACGGGCTGGCCGACCCGCGTTTCGCGGCCGAATTGGAGGCCGTCTTCGGCAAGGCGGTGTTCGAGACCGCCGCCGCGGTGGAGCAGTGGGTCGCCTATGGGCAGCGGGGCCACCAGGGCGACGGCCGGTTGGCCGGTCAGATGGCGACGTCAGGGTTGCTGGGCTGGGTGATGCTGCACCGTACCGCGCGTCCAGTGGGGTCGGCGGCGCCGGATCCCCACCTGCATGCGCATTTCACTATCGCCAACATGGTGCGCGGGCTGGACGGGAAGTGGTCGGCGGTCGCGTCTGGGGGACGGGATCTGTACCGGCACGCGCATGCCGCCGACGCCTTCTTGAAGGCGCGGATACGCCGGGTGCTGATCGAGGAGCATGGGATCGCCTGGACGCGAGACCTGGAGACGGGCGCGTGGGAGATCGCGGCTGTCCCGGCCGAGGTGCGGATGTTGTTCTCCAAGCGCGACGGCCAGGTCAAGCAGGTGCTGGCTAAGCTCGGCATCTCCGTGGGTGAGGCCTCGCGCGAGACGCGCAAGGTGGCCTCGGCCCAGAGCCGCCAGCGCAAGCCCGACGCCGGCGAAGCCGACCTGCGCGCCGACTGGCACCGCCAGCTCGCGGCGGCCGGGCTGGACGGCTCCGCGCTGGTCGACGCCTGCCGCAGCGGCGCACGGCTGCCCCGGCGGCCTTCTCCATCGGAGATCGCGGCGTGGATCTGGCGGCCGGAAGGCGGACTGACCTCGCATCGTAAGGAGGTCACCCGGGCCGATGTGCTGGCCGCGGTTCTCGACGCTCTCCCCGATGGTGTGGCGGACCTGGCCGACGCGGAGACGCTCACTGATGAGGTGCTGGCGTTGAGTCCGGCGGTACGCCTGGGCGACGCCGGAGCCCGGCACATGTCCAACTCCGCCCGCTACACCAGCACCGACATCTTGGAGGCTGAACGGGCTCTGCTGGCCACGGTGCGCCGCCGCTACAAGGTCGGTGTGGCCGTGCTCGACGCCGACGCCGTCCGCCTGGCCCTGGACACCTTCCAAGTCAGCCACCACCTGACGTTCACCGGCGAGCAGAGAACGGTGCTGGAACGCATCCTGTGCGCGGGTCACGGGGTGGAGGCGGTCATCGGCGTCCCCGGCGCGGGCAAGACGACGTTGATGGCCGCCGCGCGCACCGCGTACGAGAGCCGCGGACTGGTGGTGCGGGGTGCGGCCACCGCGGCGGTGGCCGCCGCCACTCTGCGCGCCGAATCCGGCATCGGCTCTGACACCATCGCCACCTGGCTGCTGCGCATCCGCAACGGTCCCGGTTTGGCCGGAGTGGACGTACTGGTGGTCGACGAAGCGGCCATGGCCGATGACCGTCAGCTCGCCACGCTGCTGGACGACGCCGAACGGCACGGCACCAAGGTGGTGCTGCTGGGCGATCCCCGGCAACTGCGCGCGATCGGCGTGGGTGGCGGGTTCGCCGCCACCCACCGCCAGGTGGACGGGCTGGTACTGCGGCACAACCGCCGCCAGCACGACCCCCTCGAACGCCGTGCGCTGGAGCTGTTCCGGGCCGGTCAACGCCGTCAGGCGTTGCACACCTGGGCGGCGGGCGGCCGAGTCCGCGCCGAGGCTGGCGCGGACGACACGATGGCGCGGCTGATCGCCGACTGGGCGACCGCCCGGCAGCCCTACCTGACCGCCCGGGGACCGGTCGTGCATGACGAACTGGCCGATGTGCTGGTGCTGGCGGGAACCAACGAAGCCGCCGGTCGGCTCAACCTGGCCGCCCGAGCGATCCGCCGCGAGCTGGGCGAGCTGTCCGGCCCTGAGCGCGTCTACCGTCTGGCCGGTGGGGCCACTATCGCCCTGGCCGTCGGGGACCACGTGCGGGTGCGCAGGAACGACTACCGAGCCCGCCGCGGCGAAGGCCCTGTGGACGTGCTCAACGGCTACCGCGGCCAGATCACCGCGATCGACGCCCGGCGCGGCGTCCAGGTCGAATGGCGCCGGACCGGCCCGGACGGAGCCGCCCTGGCCCGCGAATGGGTTACCCCCTCCTACATCGCGGCCGGCGGCCTGTCCTACGGGACCGCGATGACCGTGGCCTCCGCCCAGGGCCTGACCAGCCAGTACAGCCTCATCTACGGCCTCGGCCTGGACCCGCACACCTTATACACGGCCATGAGCCGCGACCGGCACAACGCCCGCCTGTACCTCCCTCGCGAACTCCTGGAAAGCGAAGCCACCCAACTCCGCCACGGCCCCATCCGCAGCCCGGCCGACGAACTACAGCGCGCCCTGGCCGCCTACGCCACCACTCTCAACGGCGACCACGCCGACCGCCTCCTGACCCCTGAACCCGACCCCATCGCCCACCAACGACACCCCATCCCGCCCGCCCACGCGCCCCAGAGCCAAGATGCCGAGCTGGAGCGTGCTCGCGCCGAACTCCAGGCCGCCGAACGCGAGGCTCACCTCGCCGTACAGCGTGCCCGCATCCAACAGGCCAACGCGAAGCTGAACCAACGCATAAGCCAACTCGCCAACCGGATCACCACCGCAGCAGCCAACGCCGAGGCCGCCGAACAGAGCATGCACCGCCTGGCCACCGAGGGCGGCGGGCACCACGAACATCGCCTGCTGACCGAGCACGCCACCCTCCAGGAAGAGATACACCGGATCGAGACGGCCGAAGCCGCCGCCCACCACCTCCAGCAAGCCCGCCAGACCATCGCCGAGGGCCGCCAACGCCTGACCCAACTTCACCGACAACAACGCACCATCGAACGCGAACTGGGCAGCCTACGCCCCTGGCACCGTGCCCGCCGCCGAGACCTGACAGCCACCCTTACCGACCTCCACGAGCGTCAGAACCACCTCACCCAGCAACTAGCGCCGATCCAGGCCCAGGCACCGGCACTGGACGAGACCGCCCGCCAAACCGCCGCCCAGGCCCCACCCCCAGCAACCTGGCCACAGATCCGACGACGCCACACCGAACTGACCAGCACCTTTGACACCGCCCTCCGAGCAGCGCGAGAACGCGACGTCGGCCTCGCGCGGACGCGCGCTCATGAGCACCGCCGCGCCCAAGCCGCCGCCCAGCGCGAACTCACCGCCATCCAACGCGAAACCGTACGCCGCATGGACCTGCCCCCTGACCAGCGCAACCTCGAACAACCCATCCGGACCGAACAAGCCACCGCACCAAGCGCGAACACCAGCCAGAAGACGGGCCGACAAACCCCCGGAAGCGTCGAACGGCGCGGCCCGTCGCAGGAGTACCAGCCACCCCACCCTCGCTCCAGCAGCGAACCCCATCGCGGACAAGGTCTCAGCAGATAGGCACGAGAACGGGCAGACTCGGCCCAGCGAACCTCACCGGCATCTCACTCGCCGGCGAGTCAGAGAGTCAGGCGGTATCGCTTCGGACGACCAGCAATGAGCCTGAGTGGCCTGGCTAGAGAGGCGAGCATCGACGCTGCCCGACCTTCCTCGCAGGCCGATCATGGCCGTCGCTCGCCGCACCTCCAGGTAGACGGCCCTCGCTACGCTCGGTCCGCTCCACCTGGACCTGCGGCTTCCCAACGGCCGTTCGGCAACTGGCGAGGAAGGACCGCGGGACGAATACCGAGGAGGAGCGTGGTATCGACCATGCAAGTTTGACCCCAGAAGCGTGTTGATGCCGTAGCGAGCTTAAATGCTCAGCGGTCTTCGAGGTCTGTCACGCGGGCCTCCAGATTCTCCAGGCGCTCGGACAGTCGTCGCATCTCACTCATGATCTGGTGTAGCTCGGAGGGGAGATAGGGCTGGTCAGAGGTCTTGACCACGAATGTGCCGCGCGTCGATTGGGCGCTGATCAGCCCATCGCGTGCGAGTTCGTCCAAAGCGCGACGGATCGTCTCGACGGCCACACCGTAGCGCTGGGCCAACTGCCGTCGGGCCGGGAGCCGTTCGCCCACCTGGATGCGGCCTGCTGTCACCTCTTGTCGCAGATCGTCCGCAATCTGGAGGTAAGCAGGCCGAGGATTGCTGAAGTCAGGCACCGACACGATGTCCAGGCTAGGCCCTCGGCCTGAACTAGGAAAGAGATGTTGAGCTACATCTAGACTGAACTAGTACAATCATGCTTACCTAGTCTTCGATCGTGAGAGGAGGCGGCGGGCGTGACTCTTGCTGAGAGTCAAGAGTGGCCGTCTGGTCTGACGGCATGGGGTTCGGACGAAACGGGCGGTATGAATCTGGGATCAACCTGGTTGACGTGCTGAAAGGCTGGGTTGGGGCGAGTTCGCCGGAGGCTGGTGGACGGAACGTGAAACGTCAAAAACAGGGCCCGCTGTGATCTGACAAGCTATTTAACATTCCGTCAAGAGACTTTGTTTGCATATAGTTGGTGCACCTGTTATGGGCGTGACCGTAGTAGCGAGGGGGGTGAGACGTCAGGACCCACCAGTCGCCGGAACATGGACCGGCGCGATCTCGGACAGATCAACACTCGGGTCAAAGACCGTGATCTAGTCCGCTGACTGGGGAGAGCCCGACGCCGCAATGCTTGCCGGCGCTGGGCGCCGGGCCTCCCGCCATACCCGCTCCAGAGGAGCCGGTCGTGTTCAGCGTGCCTCCAACGCGAGCACGGACACCTCCACGGCGCCCTCTGTTGCTCGGATGTCGGCTGCTGACTCTGGTCACCACTTTGACGGCCAGAGCGCATATTGACAAGTTTTGGAGACTGGAGTCAAGGATGGTGACCGAGATTATTCGACTGTCGTCGGACGGCCCTCACGACGACGACTACACCAGCGAGGTGGCTACCGCTCTATCCGGGGCGGTTCGCGTCCTCAACCATGCGACGCGATCCCGCGTAGGCATCACTCATCCATCCACTGTCTATGAGGTGCTCGGCAGCGTCGGTCTCGCTGTTGAGGGGCTCGACCAACTGCTGAAGCAACTCGGTGAGGCACTGCGGCGCATGCAGGCATCAGGTCGGCTGGGTGACGACCTCGGCAACCCCGCCGAGCGTCTTGACAAGGCGTTGTCAGAACTGGGCGCAGCACGAGAGACGGCACGTGACCTCGCCGTCCAGATCAATCGTGTGTTCAATACCACCGCCACCCTGCATCTGTCAGATGGAGGTGAAGGCTGAGCACACTTTCACCGTTTCCGGATGCGGTCGGTATGGCGAGGCGAGCGCTCAAGCCCGTCCACGCCCCGGCATCGATCGCTGGCACGGACGCCTCACAACCGCGACAGCGGCCCGCTGCTCAATCTGGCATCGAACAGGCGCGTCGCTCTGGCGAGTCTCGCGACATCAGAGACATCCCCGTGAGCGTCCGCGTCTCGCTCGCCATCAGAACGTTGCCCGATAACCACGAGAGACGAGAGATGAGCTTCGAAGCACTCAACTGGGCGCAGAACCTCGCGCCCGTCCCGATGGACTCCAACGGTACGTCCAGCGCTTCATGCGCTGCGGTTCTGGTCGGACTGGCCACTCATGCCGGTCCGGACGGAACTGGAGCCTTTCCCAGCACCAGGACGCTGGTGCGCTACACCCGATTGGCGGAACGCACCGTTCGTACGGCGCTCGACCGTTTGCACGCCCACGACGTCATCCGCCCCGGCGACCCGGCAATCGTGGCCGCGCACATCAAGCGCGGCGACCGACGCCCACAGGTCTGGAATCTGGCGATGGAGCGTGTACGTACCGATCTGGAGCCCGGGGAACTCAAAGCCCTGGAGGTCATGTTCCCCGGTGTCACCGCTCGCGTGAACGCGGCGAAGGCCGCCGCCGGAGAAGCGCCTGTGGATAACTCCCGCGCACAGCCTGTGGATAACCGTGCAGGCGGGGTGCAGCATGCACACCTCGTTGTCCCTGCGGGGTGCAGTTGGGGTAGTGACGAGGTGCAAGCAGCACAGTCGCGGGGTGTAACGGTTGCACCCGAACCCTTCTCTGAACCGAACAATGAATCACCTCCGGCCTCCCATGCGAGCGTCGGCACCAGCACGCCTGTGGACAGTCGACGGCCGGCTGGCGGGGATCTCGAATGCCCTGAGCAAGTCCGCACCGCATCGATCCATCGGTTCGTAGCCAAGCTCGGTCCCGATTGGCCGTTGTCCCGCAGCCAGATTCGCCGCCTCAGCCCGGCTATCGTCGAGGCGCTCACCGCAGGGTGGGAGCCGGGGGTTCTCGCCGAGTACGTGGGAGCCAACACCACTGGAGTGCGCAACCCGTACGCCGTGCTGGTGTCCCGCCTGGCCGACCTTCCTGGTCCACCGCGTGAATCCCGGCAGGCCAACGTGCATCAGCGCACCGTGGTCGAGGCCACGACCGAGGAGTGCGTTCACGGCGACACCCGCCCCGGCGCGTGTGCCCTATGCCGCTGTGGCATGCCTGTGGTCGACGCCACTCACCGGCCTCCCGCTCGGCCGAGGCATCACCCGCCACCTGCGCATCTACGCCGAAGCACGAGTTCTAGCGACCCCGGCGCCCATACCGCCAAGCATGCCGCCGGGGCCGCACCCCTACCGCCAGCAAACGACGCATAGGAGCACCCTCATCATGACGGCTTCCACCATCCGTAACCAACCGCGTCCGCACGTCGTCTTGCCAAGCGGACCGCCTCGCCTCACGCCTGGCGCCGCATCGGAACTGCTCGCCATCCTGTTAGAGGCCCACCACCACCTGCAAACCAGCCATCCGGACGCGGCCTGAGGAAGACATGAACACCATCCCCTTCGCCTTCTACGGCCGGGTCTCCACTGAGGACAACCAAGACCCTCGGTCCTCGCGGGCCTGGCAGGTCACCCGCTCCCGTGCGCTCATCGAGTCGCACGGAGGCGTGATCGTCACCGAGTTCTTCGATATCGACAAATCCCGCTCGATCCCCTGGCAGCGCCGCCCGCAGGCGGCGGCACTGCTCGCCGAACTGCGTAACCCTGATCGAGGCTTCGACGCCGTTGTGATCGGTGAACCGCACCGGGCCTTCTACGACGACCAGTACGGCCAGACCTTCCCCGTCTTCAAGCATTTTGGGGTTCCGCTCTGGGTTCCCGAGGTGGGCGGCCCCATCGATCCGACCAATGAGGCTCATGACCTGGTCATGAAGGTGTTCGGCGGTATGAGCAAGGGCGAGCGCAACCGCATCAAGATTCGCGTGCGTACCGCCATGTCAGCCCAAGCTCAAACGGAGGGCCGCTTCCTGGGCGGCCGACCTCCCTACGGTTACCAGTTGGCCGACGCCGGCCCACACCCCAACCCCGCCAAGGCGGCAGACGGCAAGCGCGCTCACCGTCTGGAACTCGATCCCGTTGCCGCGCCCGTGGTGGAAGAGATCTTCGCCGCATTCCTTGACGGCTACGGCCTGTTCGCCATCGCCGAGAGACTGACCCGCAACGGGATCCCCTGCCCATCCGCTCATGATCCAGATCGGAACCGTCACCGCTGCGGTATTGCCTGGTCCAAGAGCGCGGTGCGCGCTATCTTGACCAACCCTCGCTACATAGGCCATCAGGTGTGGAATCGCCAACGCAAGGACGAAGTCCTCCTCGACGTGGATGACGTCGCACTGGGTCACATCACGAGACTTCGGTGGAACGCCAAGGAGGAATGGGTCTGGTCGGACATGGTCGTTCACCCGCCCATCGTGTCCAAAAAGGACTTTGACGCCGTCCAAACGACCCTGACAGGGCGGGGCAACCGCCACACGGACAAGACGCGCAAGCGCACCCCGAAGCCGTACCAGCTTCGAGGGCTGCTGTACTGCGGCCTCTGCGATCGCAGAATGCAGGGCCAATGGGTCAACGACGCGCCCTACTACCGCTGCCGCTTCCCCGAGGAGTACGCCCTGGCCAACCACGTCATGCATCCCCGCAACGTCTATCTGCGAGAAGACCGCGTCGTCCCGCGGCTGGACCGCTGGCTCGGCCGGCTGTTCGCGCCGCACAATGTCGATCAGACTCTCGACGTTCTGGCGGCAGCGCAGGATCTGGTCCCGCCGGAGGCCCAAGCCTTCGCCGTAGCACGCCGTCAGATCGCCGAGTGCGATCGCAAGCTCGCCCAGCATCGGGCCGCCCTTGAGGCGGGTGCCGACCCGGCGCTCGTCGCCGGGTGGATCCAGGAAGAGCTCGTCCGTAGGAACGCGGCCGAGCAACGTCTCGGCAGCGCGCACGTACTGCCCCAGAAGCGGCTGGGACGTGATGAGCTGGCAGAGATCACACACAGGCTGGGAGACATGGTGCGAGTGCTCTCGAACGCCGATCCGCTGCGGAAGGCCAAGATCTACGCGGAGATCGGGCTGCGGCTGGTCTACCACCCGTCAAAACAAAAAGTCCTGGTCACGTCTATTCGTGACCAGGACCCCATAGGCGACCGGTACGTGTCCGAGGGGGGACTTGAACCCCCATGCCCATCACTGGGCACTAGCACCTCAAGCTAGCGCGTCTGCCTATTCCGCCACCCGGACTTGGTGCCTGCACGTGGGACCGTCATCCCGCGTCGGCTCAGTAAGGTTAGCAAACTCTGAGGAGTGCGTCATACCAAGAAATCCGCGCTCGGTCGGCGAGCTGTTCTGGCGTCCGGGGGATGGGGGTGGCGGGGGCTTCTGATGGGGGTTTCGTGAGGCGGGGGGTGGTGGATGCGATGGTTGGGGGTGGTTTGGTGGGTGGGGAGTTGGTGAATTTCTGGGTCTCGGGTGAAAAGCTCTTGCGGCAACCTTGGGTGGTGCTACGGTTACGGACCGTTGAGGGGTGAGTCCACGGACCGGCCTCATGATGTGGGGCCGGTTCTGGATTCTTGAGGAGGGCGCATGGCGTGCGAGGCGGTACGACGGCTGAGGGCTACGGCCCGTGCTGTCTGCCGCCCGCGCGTGACCTTCCCGGCGCAGGGCGTGACCACCGATCGGGCCGTCCGGATGGCGCGGTTCGCGGCCGGTGCCCGACGGGTCGTTGTGCGAGCTGTCACGATCGGCGCCCTGATGGCCGCCGGGTGGTTGCTCGCGGTTCTGTTCGGCATGCTCACTGCCGCTCCGGCGGCCGCGGATTCCACCGCGGCGACAGGCGCGGCGGTTGACGGCATGACGGCGGAGGCGGCCGGGTCGTCCGAGTCCGGGGTTGTCGCACACGAGTCCTCCACATCACCACCCGATCACGCCATGATGTCTGATGGCGCCCAGGCTGTAACCGGTCGTCCCGTGGTGTCCGGCGGTGCCGGTCGGGGCGTGGCGGTCGACAACGCTGAGGCCATGGCCGGGCGTACGGTCGACGGACTCAACAGCCAGCGGGATCCTGGCCTGCCAACACCTTCCAGCGCCGGAAAGATCCTGGACACCAATGGACTGGTGCCCAACGGCGGTGGCAACGGGCCGTTCGGGTCCGCGGCAGGGGACGCCGCGAGGTCCGTGTTCGACCCGCGGCTCCAGGCCGGGCGCGCCCCTCTGGCGCGTCTGCTTCCCCCGGTCGTCCGCACAGCGGCGGACGACCCATCGTTCTCACCTGACTGATCCCCGCGCGCACGCCGGCCGGGGCCGACCGAAGTACACCGAAGTACGAAGTACGACGTCGGCTCACTCATCCTGAGCTCGGAGCCCTAGCCAACAACTCTGAGTCTGGTCAGCTCTGAGTTCCAAGCCAGGTCGGCGGTGCATTTTCAAGCCAGAGCGGCGGAGTGTGGTCTGAGCGCCTCCGCCCGCGGGTGAACACGTCAGTTCGGTTGGTTCGCGCCCCTCGAGGTCTCCGCTGTTGGTGAGACCTCAAGACATCACGCGAATGTCATCAAGCGAATGACATCGCGCGAGCGGCAGCGCACGTACGACATCACGCGAGCGACATCACGCGGAGTGGCGTTGTGCGCGGCGAGATCGTGTGAAATCTCACGACATCACGTGAGATCGCGTGACGTCTCCCACGGCCTCGGGCTGTCCGCGAACCGTTCAGGTAATCCCCCCAAGAACCAGTAGGAGCATTCATCATGCGTACGTGGGCGAAGGCAACGAGCCCCGCGGCCCTGCTCGCCGTGGCGGTCATGTCGTTCGGCGGCACCGGTACCGCGCTGGCCGACACCTCCGGCGACGGGTCCGTCGGCGGCGGCAACCAGGTCGACCTGCCGATCTCCCTGCCGATCGACATCAGCGGCAACGCCATCGCAGGCGCGGGCAAGTCGGAGGCGACCTCCCAGGGCGGTGCCGAGGTCGTGAACTCGGGCCGTCCCGGCATCCCCAACAGGACCTCGGGCAACGGCAGCGTGCTCGGCGGCAACCAGGTGAACGCGCCGATCAGTGCCCCGATCAACGCCTGTGGCAACGCCGTCTCCCTGTTCGGGAAGTCGGACGCGGGCTGCAAGGGCGGGGCGACCGTCCGTACCCAGGGCAAGGGCGGCGCAGGAGGCAACCACACGTCGGGCAACGGCAGCGTGCTCGGCGGCAACCAGATCACCGCGCCGATCAGCGCCCCGATCAACGCCTGCGGCAACGCGGTGGCGATCTTCGGTGACGCGACGGCGGGCTGCAAGGGCGGGGCGACCGTCCACAACACCGGTGTGGGGGCGGGCGGCAACCGTACGTCCGGCAACGGGGCCGTGCTGGGCGGCAACCAGGTCATAGCCCCGATCAGCGCGCCGATCAACATCTGCGGCAACTCGGTGGCCGTGCTGGGACGGGCGTTCTCCGGCTGCCAGGGCGGCTCGTCCGTCACGAACGACGGCGGCTCCGGCCCCCGCTACCACGCGCGGCACGTGACCGCGGGCTCGACGGGCAACGACACCGACGGGCGCTTCGGCGTCGGCAGCGGCAACCAGGTCGTCGCGCCGATCAGCCTGCCGATCGACGCCTGCGGCAACGCCGTCGGCAACGCGACCGCCGGGTGCCAGGGCGGCTCCAAGGTCTCGCAGCACGGTTCGGGCGGCAACCGTACGTCGGGTGCGGGCGGCGTGCTGAGCGGCAACCAGGCGGTGGCGCCGATCACCGCTCCCATCAACGTCTGCGGCAACGCCGCGGCGGTGCTGGGGCACGCGTTCGCCGGGTGCAAGGGCGGCGCCACCGCGAAGAACCCCGGGAGGAACGCGGGCGGCAACCGTACGTCGGGCGCCGGCGGCGTGCTGGCCGGCAACCAGGTGGTCGCGCCCATCACGGCGCCCATCAACGTCTGCGGCAACGCCGCGGCCGTCCTGGGCCGCTCGCAGGCCCACTGCAAGGGCGGCGCGGGCGTCTGGCCGCACCAGGGCGTCGGCGGGGGCGGCAACCGTACGTCGGGCACCGGTGGCGTCCTGAGCGGCAACCAGGTGGTCGCGCCGATCACCGCCCCGATCAACATCTGCGGCAACGCCGCGGCCGTGCTGGGTGACGCCGCCGCCGGGTGCCTGGGCGGTTCCCACGTCGGCAAGCCGGGGCACGAGCGGCCCAGCGGGTTCGAGCGCTTCGCCCGCGCCAACACCAAGGTCGCGGCGGCCAAGGGCGGGATGCTGCCCATCACGCCCGCGCTGCCGCTGCTCGGCGGGGCCGAGGGGGTCGGCGGCAAGGTCGGCGAGGTCGCCCAGCAGGTGCAGGGCCTCGGCAGCACAGGTGACCTGACCAGCCAGCTCCCCGGCGTGGGCAACCTCGGCGAGGTCTCCAGGCAGCTCGACGGCGCCGGGGTGGGCAACGTCACCCACCCGCTGGAGGGCGTCAGCGGTGTCAGCGGTGTCAGCGGTGTCAGTGGTGTCAGTGGTGTCAGCGGCGTCGGGCAGCACCAGCTCCCCGTCGTCCAGGACGTCTCCCAGACGCTCGGCCTGCCGCAGCTCCCCGAGCTGCCCGGACTGCCCGGACAGGCGCTGACCCCGGCCCAGCCGAAGCGCACCGCGCTCGCCGCGGCCGACAACCGGCGCCGGACCACCTCGGCCGGCCCGGTGTCCGCGCTCGACCCGGCCACCGACCTGCTCGCCTCCACCCCGGCCGGCGGCGCGGTCTCCTCGGCCGCTCGCAGCCTGCCGGTCGGCGACATCGGCCTCATGAGCGCCGAGCAGCCCGCCGGCGTCACCGGGATGAACTCCGGGTCCCTGCTCGCGCTCGCGCTCGGCGCGATGCTGGCCGCCTCGGCGACGATGTTCGCGACGGCCCGCCGGTTCCGGTTCGGCCGTAAGTAAGGGAATCGGAAAGTATGTAACACGGCACGACTTCTGCTCACAGCCTGTGAGTAGTCAGCACTAGACGCTTTGCCCGTTCCGGGGGCGCGGCCCGGGACGGGCAAAGTCATGTCCGCGTCAAAGTGTCCTGCGTACTCGCATGATCTTGCGGCGCAGGCGTACGTGCCGGCTGCCGTCGGGGTGGACGCGGACGCGCGCGAGCTCCCACTGACCGTACTCTGCGTGTTCGGTCAGCAGCTGACGTGCTGCTTCGCGAGTGAGGTCGCGCGGAATGAAGATATCCATGTAGGAGTAGTCGAGCACAACGATTAGTCTCCAGGGTGAGTCAGGGCGCCATGCCGCTCGATGGGCCTTATTCTGCGTGCTTGTGGATGGACCCGGAAGCTAGTGGGTAGCCCGGGGGAAGGAAATTTCCGCGAGTCGGGTTACCTTTCAGTCTGTGCCGACTCCCGGCAGGGGGATTTGCAAGCGAACAGTGAGGTAGGAAGCAGCGTGCCAGCCCAGAACGGCAGCACCGGCGGAACACGCCTGGTGATCGTCGAGTCGCCCGCCAAGGCGAAGACGATCAGGGATTACCTCGGTGCTGGCTACATGGTCGAGTCCAGCATCGGACACATCCGCGACCTGCCGGAGAAGGCCGATGACATCCCCGAGAAGTACAAAGGCGCGCCGTGGGCGCGGCTGGGGGTCAATGTCGAGCACGAGTTCGAGCCGCTGTACGTCGTCAACCCCGACAAACGGTCGCAGGTCGCCAAGCTGCGCCAGTTGCTGAAGGACGCCGACGAGCTCTACCTGGCCACCGACGAAGACCGCGAGGGCGAGGCCATCGCCTGGCACCTGCGCGAGGTGCTCAAGCCGAAGGTGCCCGTGCACCGGATGGTGTTCCACGAGATCACCCCGCAGGCGATCCGCGACGCCGTGGCCAACCCCCGCGACCTCAACCTGCGCCTCGTGGACGCCCAGGAGACCCGGCGCATCCTCGACCGCCTCTACGGCTACGAGGTCAGCCCCGTGCTGTGGAAGAAGGTCAAGCCGCGGCTGTCGGCCGGCCGGGTGCAGTCCGTGGCCACGCGGCTGGTGGTGGAGCGCGAGCGGGAGCGCATGGCGTTCACGCCCGCCCACTACTGGGACCTGCAGGCGCTGTTCGACACCGACAAGCCCGAGGAGCGGCCGCGCGACTTCACCGCCACGCTCACCGGGGTCGACGGCAAGCGGGTGGCGCAGGGGCGCGACTTCGCCAGCACGGGGCGGCTCAAGAACGCCAACGTGCTGCACCTGTCCGAGGCCGATGCCGGGGAGCTGGCCGGGCGGCTGCGAGGGGTGTCGTTCGCGGTCAGGTCCGTCGAGCGTAAGCCGTACACGCGTAAGCCGTACGCGCCGTTCCGTACGACGACCCTGCAGCAGGAGGCCAGCAGGAAGCTGGGGTTCTCGGCGAAGTACACGATGCAGGTGGCGCAGCGGCTCTACGAGAACGGCTTCATCACCTACATGCGTACCGACAGCATCACGCTGTCGGAGACGGCGGTGGCGGCCGCCCGGTCGCAGGCGATCAAGCTGTACGGCGCCGCGTACGTCCCCGACAAGCCCCGCGTCTACTCCAGCAAGGTCAAGAGCGCCCAGGAGGCGCACGAGGCCATCCGGCCGTCGGGCGAGGAGTTCCGCACGCCGGGCGAGACCGGGCTGTCGGGCGACATGTTCCGGCTGTACGAGCTGATCTGGCAGCGTACGGTGTCGTCCCAGATGAAGGACGCGGTCGGCGAATCGATCACCGTGAAGGTGGCGGGCAGGTCGTCGACCGGCGAAGACGTCGAGTTCAGCGCGTCCGGGCGGACGATCACGTTCCACGGGTTCCTGAAGGCGTACGTGGAGGGGGCCGACGACCCGTCGAGCGACCGCGACGACGCCGAGAAGCGGCTGCCGAACCTGGCGGAGGGCGACCCGCTCACCGCGACGCGGCTCGAGGTGGCCGGTCACTCGACCAAGCCGCCCGCGCGTTACACCGAGGCGTCGCTGGTCAAGGAGCTGGAAGATCGGGAGATCGGGCGGCCTTCGACGTACGCCTCGATCATCGGGACCATCCTCGACCGCGGCTACGTGTTCAAGAAGGGCACGGCGCTGGTGCCGTCGTTCCTGGCCTTCGCTGTGGTCAACCTGCTTGAGCAGCATTTCGGGAACCTGGTCGACTACGACTTCACGGCCGAGATGGAGAAGGTGCTCGACGACATCGCCAACGACCGGGCCGAACGCGTGCCCGAGCTGCAGCGCTTCTACTACGGGGCCGACGGCGACGAGGGCCTGAAAGAGATGGTCACCGACCTGGGCGACATCGACGCCAAGGAGATCAGCTCGTTCCCGGTGAAGGACTCCGACATCGTGCTGCGGGTCGGGCGCTACGGCCCGTACCTGGACAGGGAGGGCATCCGCGTCAACGTGCCCGAGGACATGACGCCCGACGAGCTGACGGCCGAGAAGGCCGAGGAGCTGCTCTCGCGGCCGACGGGCGACCGGCAGCTCGGGAAGGACCCGGCGACCGGGCACATGATCGTGGCCAAGGACGGGCGCTACGGGCCCTACGTGACGGAGGTCCTGCCCGAGCCGGCCGCCGAGGAGGAGGCGCCGAAGCGGCGTACGAAGAAGGCCGATGCGCCGAAGCCGCGTACGAGCTCGCTGTTCAAGTCCATGTCGCTGGACACGATCACGCTGGACGACGCGCTCAAGCTGCTGTCGATCCCGCGGGTCGTGGGCGACCTGGAGGGCGAGGAGGTCGTGGCGCACAACGGGAAGTTCGGGCCATACCTGAAGAAGGGCACCGACTCGCGCTCCCTCGCCTCCGAGGGCGACCTGCTGACGGTCACGATCGAGAAGGCCAAGGAGCTGTTCGCGCAGCCGAAGCAGCGCGGGCGGGGGCGGGCCGCGGCCGCGGCGCCGCTGCGTGAGCTGGGCAACGACCCCAACTCCAAGAAGCCGGTGGTGGTGAAGGAGGGGCGGTTCGGGCCGTACGTGACCGACGGGGAGACGAACGCCTCGCTGCGCAAGGGCGACACGGTCGAGGAGATCACGATCGAGCGGGCCGCCGAGCTGCTGGCCGAGCGGCGCGAGCGGGCGCCGGCGCCCAAGAAGACCGCCACCACCACCAGGAAGGCGCCCGCGAAGAAGGCCGCGGCGAAGAAGCCGGCCGCGAAGTCGTAGCGCTCCGCGGGGGCGTTTCTGGTCGCTCCACGGGGGCGTTTCAGGTCACAGTCCGGCGGCCGCCGCGGTGCGGTCGCCGGACGTACCATCGGTTGTGTGTTCGTCTTGATCTTCGTGGCCGGGGTCCTGCTGGCGCACTGGTACCTGTGGAGCCGGCTGGTGCGTCACACGACGGCGCCCGGACGCGCGCGCAGGGCCATGACCTGGGGTCTGCTCGTGTTGCTCCTGGTGCTCGTGACGACGTTCGTGGGCACGAGGATGGGGCTGGAGAGCTGGCTGGCCTGGCCGGGTTACGTCTGGCTGGCGCTGATGTTCTACCTCGTGATCATTCTGGCGGTGCTGGAGATCCCAAGGGCCGTGGTGGCGGCGTTCCTGCGCAGGGGTGAGCGCGGTTCCGAGCCGGTACTGGTCCCCGAGCCGGTCGGGGTGTCGGCGGGGGCGGTGGGGCCTGACGGTGGTCCGGCCGCGCCTGAGCCCGGGGCCGTCGAGCGGGCCGCGCCCATGAGCAGGCGGCTGTTCCTCGGGCGTACCACCGCGGCCGTCGCGGGGGTGGGCGCTCTGGGAACGGTCGGCTACGGCATGAGGAGCGCGCTGGGCGACCCCGTGATCGAGCCGGTCAAGGTCACGCTGCCGAAGCTCGACCCGCGCCTCGGCGGCCTGCGGTTCGCCGTGGTGAGCGACATCCACCTGGGGCCGCTCACGGGCATCGGGCACACCGAGCGCATCGTCCGGATGATCAACGGGCTCCAGGCCGACGTGGTGGCGATCGTGGGTGACCTGGTGGACGGGTCGGTGGCCCAGCTCGGGGCGCTGGCCCGCCCGCTGCGGCACCTCGAGTCCCGCTACGGGGCCTATTTCGTGACCGGCAACCACGAGTACTTCGCGCCCGAGGGCCCCGGAGAGTGGATCGAGGAGCTGGGCGAGCTGGGCGTACGCTCGCTGCGAAACGAGCGCGTGGAGATCCGGCACCAGGGCGCCGTGCTCGACCTGGCCGGCGTGAACGACGTCGGCGGCGCCCCCACCGGCGACGGCCCCGACTTCGGCAAGGCGCTCGGCGGGCGCTCCGCCGAAGTCGCGGCCGGCCGCTCGACGGTGCTGCTCGCCCACCAGCCGATCCAGATCGACGAGGCCGCGCGGCACGGCGTCGACCTGCAGCTCTCCGGGCACACGCACGGTGGCCAGATCGCGCCGTTCAACCTGGTGGTGGGGCTGCAGCAGCCGGTGGTGGCGGGGCTGGCGCGGGTGAACGGCGTGCAGGTTTACGTGACCAGGGGCGCGGGCTTCTGGGGCCCGCCGGTACGCGTGGGTGCGCCACCCGAGATAACGATGCTTGAATTGGGTAGCTGACTTTTCGTAATGCGATAGTCACGGCATGCCATCTTGGCGTAGAGTATCCGACCGGATACATTACGGAGGTGGGCATTGGTCTCCTCGCCGATGGAGGACATGCTCGGGCAAGAGGTCGCCGTTTGGGCCAGGCGTGGCGGGCTGCTGTTCCGGCAGGCCAGGCATGCCGCCAGCCTCAACCAGAAGGCACTGGCCAGCGTGAGCGGCACGTCGCGCACGACCTTGTCGGCCTACGAGCACGGCAGGAAGTCGCCGACGCTCGAGACCGCGGGGCGCATCCTCGACGCGGCCGGGTTCCGGTTGGTGCTGGAGGCCAAGATCGAGTGCGTGGCGCACGTGGCCCGCGACGGGCGCGCGTTCCACGTGCCCAGCAGGCTGCCACGGCTGCCGGTGGCCGGCGCGCTGGGCCTCGTGCGGGTCGGCGACCGGGTCCACGACCTGGCCGACCGCGACGGGCGGCGGGCCGCCTACACCGCGCTGCTGTGCGAGGGCGACCCCGATGAGCTGCTCGATCACGTCGACGGGGTGTTGCTGATCGACCTGTGGGACGAGCTCGTGCTGCCCGACGAGATCCGCGCCCAGTGGCGGCCATTGGTGGAAGAGGCGCGACAAGAGGCCGGAGTTATGAATTGATGATGTTTTTGTGGGCCTATTCCAGGGGTGTAACCTGCGCCCGGGCCCGTTCCCGTAATACCCTCAGCCACGGGCAGCCGGGAATATCCGGCTCGTCTGATGTCCACCCACTTCTGGTCAACACCTGGATACGCTGAAATCATGACTGTCCTTGGCCGAAGCCGCCCGGCCCACGTGCTGGCCAATGCGCCGTTCCGACGGCTTTGGATGGCCATGTCGGTCTGTAGTCTCGGCGACTGGCTCAACCTGCTGGCGCTGACCGCCCTCGCGGGCAACCTCACCCAGGGCGACTACCGGGTGCAGTCGCTGGCCGTCGGCGGTGTGTTCATCGCCAAGATGTTGCCGGCCGTGCTGCTCGGGCCGCTCGCGGGCGTGTTCGCCGACCGGTTCGACCGGCGCCTGACCATGTTCTCGGCCGATCTGGCCAGGTTCGCGGTGGTGCTGTCGATCCCGTTCGTCAACAGCTACCAGTGGGTGATCATCGCGACCGTCCTGGTCGAGTGTGTCAACCTGTTCTGGGTCCCGGCCAAGGACGCCACGGTGCCCAACCTGGTGCCCAAGGCGCAGCTCGAGTCGGCCAACCAGCTCAACCTGCTGGTCACGTACGGCACCGCGCCCGTCGCCGCCATGCTGTTCGCCGCGCTGTCCGTGGCGGGCGACCTGGTCACCGGCCTGGTGCCGTTCCTGTCGGGCCGTGACGTGACGGGCCTGGCGCTGATCGTCAACGCCTGCGCCTACCTGGTGTCGGCCGTCCTCATCTTCACCCTGCGTGACATCCCCAAGCGCAACGGGCACATCTCCACGCCGTCCGTGCTCAAGCAGGTCGTCGAGGGCTGGCGGTTCGTGGGCGGCAACCGGCTGGTGCGCGGGCTGATCATCGGCATGCTCGGGGCGTTCGCGGCGGGCGGGGCCGTGGTGGGCGTGGCCAGGATCTACGTGGAGGCGCTGGGCGGCGGCGACGCGGCGTACGGCGTGGTGTTCGGCGCCGTCTTCGTCGGCATGGCGCTGGGCATGTTCTTCGGGCTCAGGCTGCTGCGCGAGCTGTCGCGGCGGCGGCTGTTCGGGCTGGCCATCACGGTCGCGGGCCTGGTGCTGATCGCCATCGCGCTGGTGCACAACCTGGTGATCGTGGTCATGCTGACCGTGGCGCTGGGAGCCTGCGCGGGCATCGCCTGGATCATCGGCTACACGCTGATCGGGCTGGAGGTCGAAGACGGGCTGCGGGGCCGTACGTTCTCGTTCCTGCAGTCCACCGCGCGGGTGACGTTGCTGCTCGTGGTCGCGGTGGCCAACCCGCTGGCCGCGCTGTTCGGCGTCCACGTGCTGCAGTGGGGCGAGTTCAGCTACCGCTTCGACGGCACCAACCTGGTGCTGATCATCGGCGGGGTGCTCGCGACAGCCGTCGGCGGGCTGGCGCTGCGGCACATGGATGACAGGACGGGCGTCTCCCTGGCGGCCGACCTGATCGCGGCGGTGCGCGGCGAGCGGTTCCCCGCCGCGGCGGCCGAGCACGTGCCGGGGCTGTTCGTGGCGTTCGAGGGCGGCGAAGGGTCGGGCAAGACCACCCAGTCGCGCATGGCCTCCATCTGGCTGCGCGACCAGGGCTACGACGTGGTGCAGACGCGCGAGCCGGGCTCGACCAAGGTCGGCATGCGGCTGCGGGCCATTCTGCTCGACGCGGCCGAGCGCGGGCTGTCGGCGCGTTCTGAGGCGCTGCTGTACGCCGCCGACCGGGCCGAGCACGTGGAGAAAGTGATCAGGCCGGCCCTCTACCGGGGCTCGATCGTGGTCACCGACCGCTACGTCGACTCCTCGCTGGCCTACCAGGGGGCGGGGCGGGCGCTCGACCCGGGAGACGTGTCCAAGATCAACGCCTGGGCCACCGGCGGGCTGGTGCCGCATCTGACCGTGCTCATCGACACGCCGCCCGAGGTGGGCCTGGCCCGGCTGGGCGGGGCGGCCGACCGGATCGAGTCGGAGCCGCTGGAGTTCCACGAGCGGGTACGCAAGGAGTTCCGCGCGCTGGCGGCGGCGGCCCCCGAGCGCTACCTGGTGGTCGACGGCACGCAGCCGCAAGACGTGATCACCCGGCAGATCCAGGACCGGATCCGGGAGATCCTGCCCGACCCGGTGCCGCGCGAGTCAGAAGACATCACGGGTACGATGCCCGCGATCCGCGACTAGCCGCACCACCGGCGCCTCCTGTCTCAGAGTCCCCGCCGGAACGCGGTGAAACGCGGCTAGCCTTGCACCGTGACGGTTTTCGATGACCTCGTGGGGCAGGACCAGGCGACAGCCGTGCTGTCGCGGGCCGCGGCGGCGGCCGGGGAGGTCGTCGCGGGCGGGCGCGGCGCCGGCATGACGCACGCCTGGCTGTTCACCGGCCCGCCCGGCTCCGGGCGGGAAGAAGCCGCCCGCGCCTTCGCCGCCGCGCTGCTGTGCCCCGACGGTGGCTGCGGCCACTGCGACCAGTGCCACCAGGTGCTCATCGGCTCGCACCCCGACCTGGAGGCCGTACGCCCCCAGGGGCTGTCCTACAGCGTCAAGCAGACGCGTGAGCTGATCCTGCGCGCGGCCGGGGCGCCGACGCAGGGGCGGTGGCGGGTCATCCTGTTCGAGGACGCCGACCGGGCCACGGAATCCGCCGCCAACGCCCTGCTCAAGGCCATCGAGGAGCCGCCGCCGCGTACGGTGTGGCTGTTGTGCGCGCCCGCCCCCGACGACCTGATGATCACCATCAGGTCCCGCTGCCGCCTGGTCAACCTGACCACGCCCGCCACCGACGCCGTCGCCCACGTGCTGGCCACGCGTGACAGCGTCCCGGTGGAGACCGCCAGGTTCGCGGCCCGAGCCGCCCAGGGGCACATCAGCCGGGCCCGCGCCCTGGCTCTCGACGAGGGAGTCAGGCAGCGGCGGGAGGCGGTGCTGAGCATCCCGCGTTCGCTGACCGGGGTCGGGGAGTGCGTCTCGGCGGCCGAACGGCTGGTGAAGACGGCCGAGGAGGAGGCCGCCGCCGCCACGGCCACGCTCAACGAGAGCGAGACGTCGGAGCTGCGCAAGCTGTACGGCGAGGGGTCCACCGGCAAGGGGCTCAACCGCGGGCTGGTACGCGGCGGGGCCGGGGCGCTGAAGGAGCTGGAGGACCGGCAGAAGTCGCGGGCCACCCGGATCAAGCGCGACTCGCTGGACGCGGCGTTGCTGGAGCTGGTGTCGTTCTATCGGGACGTGCTGGCGATGCAGTTCGGGGCGGCCGGGGTCGAGTTGGCCAACGACGACCTCCGCTTCGATCTGGACCAGTTGGCCAAGTCGTCCACGCCCGAGGAGACGTTGCGCAGGATCGACGCGATCATGCTGTGCAGGGAGCGGCTGGCGGCGAGCGTCAATCCGCAGATCGCCGTCGAGGCGATGATGCTGGCGCTGCGGCCCTGAGACGGCGCGGCCCTCGATAGGGGCGTTGGGCAGGGGCCCTGCGCGGGCGGCGCAAGTAATCGGGTGATCCGAGCAGCAGACGAGACTGTCGGGCGTCTCTGTTACGTGGAAGTCGAACTACTCACCCAGCGGGAAGGTCTCGCGCGCCAGCGTGTCGACGTGGCGTCGATCTTCGCCGAGCATCATGTGGGGCTCGTCAGGCTGGCCCTCATCATGGTCGGCGATCAGGCGAGTGCCGAGGATGTCGTCCAGGAGGCGTTCGCGCGTGCGCATGCCGGTTGGGGCAAGATCCGCGATGCCGACAAGGCCCTCGCCTATGTGCGTTCCGCGGTGCTCAACGGGTGCCGGTCGGTGCTGCGCAGGCGGGCCATGGTGTTCCGGCGGGCGGTGCCGTACGAGCCGCCTGTCTGGTCGGCGGAGAGCGCCGCGCTGCTGGGCGAGGAGCGGCGGGAGGTCCTGCTCGCGCTGCACCGGCTGCCGCGCAGACAGCGGGAGGCGCTGACGCTGCGCTACTACTTCGACCTCAGCGACCAGGAGATCGCCGAGGCGATGCGGGTCGGCGCGAGCACGGTCAGGTCCACGATCACCCGAGGGCTGGCGGCCCTCGGCCGGATGCTTGGGGAGGATTCATGAACAGCCCTGTGGAAGACAGGCTCAGAGAGGCCCTCGGAGGCGCGGGGGCGACGGTGGACTCCGGCACGCTGCGTCCGCTGCGGGCGCAGGACCGGCGGTGGGTCCGGATGAACCTGCGGCTGGTGACCGCGGCGACGGCGGTGGTGCTCGCGGGCGCCACCACCTTCGCCGTGGTGGCTGCCGAGGGCGGTGACGTGGATGGCGCGGTGGCGATGAGCCCGCCCTCGGTGCAGGACGAGGACGCCGAAATGACCGTCTTCCTCTGTTCGAAGGCGGACCCGGAGGACGTGGCGACGGAGGGAGTGGACCCGAAGGAAGCGCCTCCCCAGAGGTGCAAGGGGAGCGTCACTCCTGATGAGGTCGAAGTGATCGAGCGCAAGCTGAAGGCGTTCCCTCAGGTCAGGGGCGTTTACCTGGTGGATCAGGCGAACGCCTACGAAGACTTCAAGAAGACCTTCGCGCACAATCAGGCGATGCTGGACACGGTGGAGGTCACCGATCTGCCGCAGTCGTTCAGGGTGACGTTCGAGAAGGGCGCTGACAGGAACGGGGTGTCGCGAGCCCTGGTGCCGGTGGCCGGGGTCTGGGAAGTCATGGATCACGCCATGATGGGACCGGTACAGACCGCGGCCGCGCTCAATTGGGAGATCAGTGTCTTCCTGTGTAAAAAGGGATCGGCCACGCCTGCCTGCGGTGGGCGCATGGGCGGGAAGGGCCTCGACGCCAAGGCCACGAAGGAGGGGAAAGGGGCGACGGCTGCCGAGAAGAAGGCCGTCGAAGTGCTGATCAGGAAGACGCCCGAGGTCGTCCAGTCCATCTTCGAGAGCGAGGCGGAGGCGTACCAGAACTTCCGTGAGGCGTTCAAGAGCAACCAGAAGCTTTTGAACGCGACCAAGGTGGAGGACATGCCGGAATCCTTCAGGATCAGACTGAAGCAGCAGTCCTCGTCGCAGGACATCACCAAGAAGCTGCGGAAGCAGCCAGGGGTGGCCCAGGTTGTTGACCACTCGTGCTCGGCCGACAAGGCGGCGCTGATGGCCAAGTTCGGGGTGGTCCTGCCGGAAAGCAAGATCTGCTCCGTCGGCGACTGATCCGGCGAACATCCGCCCGGTCACCCCTGACTCCTGGCGCATGGACACACGTAATGTGTGAACGGAGGCCGCAAGTAATCCCCCTAGGCCGCGTCAGGAGGCGAGCTCGAGCTCATGGGAATGATCATGGCCGTGAGCTTCACCCGCTACGGGAGGCTCTACTACCTCGATCCCGGCGGGCACAGCCCCAAGGTCG
Source organism: Nonomuraea antimicrobica (assembly GCF_039536965.1). Lineage (NCBI taxonomy): Bacteria > Bacillati > Actinomycetota > Actinomycetes > Streptosporangiales > Streptosporangiaceae > Nonomuraea > Nonomuraea antimicrobica. The sequence continues at coordinate 53,363 of NZ_BAAAZP010000145.1, forward strand.
GCGACAAGGTGCTCGTACCGACGGACTCGGGTCCCGAGGTGGCGGAGTGCGTGTGGGCGCCGCAGTACACGAGCGAGGACATCGACGGGCTGCCGGTGTGCGCGGGGCCGGCCGAGGAGGAGCACCTGGCCCGCGACGAGTCGAACAAACGTCGCCGGGCCGAGGCCCGCAGCGTGTCCAAACGGTTGATCAAGCGGCACACGCTGCCGATGAAGGTCGTCGGCATCGACTACCTCGATGACGACAACGTGTACACCGTCTACTTCTCGGCGCCGCACCGGGTGGACTTCCGCGCCCTGGTGCGCGACCTGGCCCGTAACCTCCGGGCCAGGGTCGAGTTGCGGCAGATCGGGCCCAGGGACGAGGCGCGGCTCCAGGGCGGCATCGGCCCCTGCGGCCGCGACCTGTGCTGCGCCACGTTCCTGAAGGACTTCGAACCGGTCTCCGTACGCATGGCCAAGGACCAGGACCTGCCGGTCAACCCGCTGCGGATCGCGGGGGCGTGCGGGCGGCTGATGTGCTGCCTGAAGTACGAGCATCCGCTGTACCAGGAGTTCCGCGCCTCCGCACCCCGGGTCGGGGCCCCAGTGGAGACTCCCCAGGGGGCCGGGACGGTGGTGGGGCACAACGTTCCGTCCGACTCGGTGGTGGTGCGGCTCAACGATGGGGGGCGCCGGTGCGCCTGTTCCAGGGCGAGCGTGTGCGGGCCGAGGAAGGCGTACGACTCGGCGTACGAGGGGGGTGCGTCTGGCGGCGGGGACGAGGTCTAGCTGCTGCCTTCCGGCCACCTTTCCGTCCACAGGGGCACGGGAAGCGAGGGGGGTCGCGCCGGGTCCTCGGGTGGGGGCGTTCTGTCCGGGCATCGGGTGATCGGGAGGAGCGAGAACCCCTCGGTCTCCTGTAGACTCGTTCACGCTGCACGGCAGATGCCGCCTTAGCTCAGTCGGCCAGAGCACTTCACTCGTAATGAAGGGGTCTGGGGTTCGAATCCCCAAGGCGGCTCCCAGCTCAGAGGCCCTCCCGGATGATCCAGGGGGGCCTTTTGCGTGGGCGTACAGCAGCGAAGTACAGCTACGCCGTCAGTCGGTGTCGCGCTTCCACCGACGGACCCGGCTTACTCGTCGCGGTCCTCCAGCTCGTCCCGAAGCTTGTCCAGGGTCCGTCCGTCGGGGAGCTGCCACATAACCCATCCGTTGGCCTGGCTGCCGGTCACCGCGCTCGCGGCCTTAGAAGGGGAGCTGTACGCCCGGCTCTTCCCTTCCACCATGATCGAGCCGTTGGCGAGAACGGTGGCGTTGGCGGTACGGCTGGCCCTCTTCTGCTCGAGACGCAGCTGCGTGCCGGGTTTGAGAAGGCCGCTAGTGAGCAGCGGCGCGAGAGGGCCAGTGGGCACGACGGGCGGCTCACTGAGCGTCCCCGCCGAGCCCCCTTCGGCGAGGTTGACGGTGAGGTTAACGGGGCCGGCGTCGGCCTCCAGGAGACGGGAAACCACCTCCGGCGCAATGTGGAGCGTGATGGTGGGCATGGGGCTCCTCCCCTAGGTAGATCGTTCTCTGATTTCTGTACTCTAGAGTAGAGCAGCAGAAGTTGTCTACTGGCTATCAGAGTTGGATCTTGATTTGATCCTTCTCATGTCGAAGGCCCTCCCGCGACGATGCGAGAGGGCCGCTGGAGAGGTCCCGCGTCAAGGAGGGCTACTGGGACCGGTATTGAGGGTCTCGTTGAGTTGGTCGAGTGCCTTGCGCGTCTCGGGGCTGGCGATCTGTGTGTAGACGTTCATGGTCACCGAGATCTGCGAGTGCCGCAGGATACGCATGGCCACGCGTGGGTGGACGCCGAGGGCCGCGAGCATCGAGGCGCAGGTGTGGCGGGTGTCGTGGACACGGATGCGGGTGAGTCCGGCGTTCTTGCGGTGCAGTTCGAAGGAGCGGTTGAAGTTTCGGGGCTCGATGGGCGTGCCCCACTTGGTGGTGAAGACGAGGTTGGAGCTCCTCCACTTGTCGCCAGCCGTCTTGCAGGCGTCCTTCTGGACTCTCTGGCGGTGCCTCAGCGCGGTGACGCACAGCGCGGGAAGAGGGAGAGAGGCGTCGGAGTCGATGGTCTTGGTCGTGTCGCGGTGGAGGAGCTTGCCGTGGACGCGGTTGAGCTGGTGCGAGATCCACAGCTCTTGGTTATCGAGATCGATGCTGTCCCAGGTCAGCCCGAGGACTTCCCCACGGCGCAGGCCCAGGACGAGCATGAGGACGAAGGCCGCGTACAGCGGCTCGTTCACGGCCCTCAGATTCTCGAAGAAGGCCCGAGCGTCATCGACGCTCCACACTGTGTGCTTCCGCTTCCTGGCGGCCATCTTGGGCAGCGTGGTCAAGGAGACGACGTTCTTGGAGATCAGTTCCTCTCGTATGGCGTGGGTGAGGGCGGAGCGAAACACGCGCCGGATGCTCTCGATGGTGCCTCGTGACGGGAAGTCCTCGCAGCACATGCCGATGGAGCAGCATGGCTGCTTGCGCTTCTTCTTCTGATCACAGCAGGTGCAGAGCTTGGGCAGCCTGTTGAGCCAGTCTTGGACGTCGCGGACGGTCAGTTTGTCGAGGCGTTTCCTGCCCAGGCCAGGGATCAGGTAGAGGCGTACCAGCGCCTCATATCCGGCGTAAGTTGTGGGCTCGCGGTTGGGCTGCACCACGTCGGCGAGCCAGCGGGTCAGGAACACGGCCAATGTCTCGTGCTTGGTGGCCACAGGCCCCTTGCGGGCTTGCTCGTGGAGCTTGAGCCACTTCTCGTGGGTCTCCTCGCGGGTCTTGCCGTAGGCCCACTTGCGGGTCCTATTGCCCTCTGGGGTGGTGACCCAGACGTAGCCTGCCCAGCCGTTCTTGTACGGGAAGATCGAGCCCTCGTTGTTGGCACGACTACGGCGGCTCTTACGAGGACGATTGGGCTCTTCGGGCGTGGCCTGTGCGGTCTTGACGGGCATCAGGCGACCTCCTCGCAGAGCCGGGTGACGTAGTCGTTGAGGGCGGCCACGGGGATGCGGCGGCAGCGGGTGCCGACGACGATCGAGCCGAGTTCGCCAGAGCGGATGAGGTTGTAGACGGTCCAGCGGCTGACCTTCAGCGCGGCCATGGCCTGCGGGATTGTGAGCAGTTCAGAGGTCATGTGGACCTCCGAATTGGGTGCCGGTGATGGCGGCGGCGAGGAGTTGGTCTCCGAGGGAGTGGCCCTTGCCTGCGTACTGCCATTCGCTGATTACGAGGACGGTGTCTTCGTCGAAGAGGGACAGGCGGCCGGTGGTGATGTCGTTGTCGCGGGCGTGGTGTTCTCTGGCTGCTCGGAGTTCGCCGAGGGTGGTGGAGTAGTGGCGGGAGCGGGTGGAGAAGTGGCCGCGGAAGCCGAGCATGTGGGCCCAGTCGGTGAGGCGGAGTTCGGCCAGGCCGGGTTCGGTGCCGAGGCGCATGCAGGTGGTGATGAGGCGGCGGGCGTGGTCGCGCAGGTTGTAGGCGTCGAGGTTGTCGAGGGGGTTGAGGCGGTGGTCGAGGGTGCCGACGCATTCGGCGGCTTTGGTGGCGTACTTGGCGATGTAGCCGGCGACGGCTTGTTCGGTGAGGTCGCCGTTCAGGGTGATGGGGCGGATGTCGAGTTGGTCGCCCCAGTGCAGGGCCTGTTCGGGCTGGTTGGCGTAGGCGGGGGCTTTGGCGGAGACGGCCTTGGCGGCGTGCTGGATGGCTTGCGTCAGGATGTCGGCGGTGGCCCAGGGCGGTGGTGGTGCGTCGGGGCCGCCGGGGCCGTCGAGGCGGATGACGGCGTGGAAATGGACGACGCCACGCCGTTGGTATTCGGCGACCTTGGCGAAGGAGAGGGTGAGGTGGTGGCGGAGTTCTTTGAGGAGTAGGCCGCCGGCCTTTGCCAGGTGGCGGCGTACGGCGTCGGCGAAGCGCTTCCAGAGGAGTGGGGCCAGGGCGTTGAACAGGACGGAGCCGGTGTAGTCGTAGCAGTCCGGGCAGAGTGGTTCGCCGAGGCGTGGGTCGTCTTTGCCGTGGCGGGCGGTGCAGGACATGACGCGGCCGTGCGGGCAGGTGGTGGCGTTGCGGCGGGCGTGGCAGGGCTGGACCTTCCCGTTGTGTTCGCGGCGGGTGTGGACGGCGCCGAAGGACGGGGCGGTGAGGGTAACGAACAACGTCGGGTGGCTGGTGACGGTCTCCGGGACGCCTTTGCCGCCGACGAGGCCCGCGCGGATGAGGTGGTAGGTGTCGGCGCGGTAGGTCTCGGCACAGGCCGGGCAGCGGGAGGCGCGGCGAGTCTTGCACGGGACGCGCAGGATGCCGTCGGGCTCGGTGCGGGTGGTGTAGCGGTGCAGGAGTCGGCCGGTGGCGCGGTCGTAGTGGTCGACCTTGCCGCGTAGGTGAATGGGCTGGCGGCAGCCGCCGGTGGTCCGGATCTGGCTCGCCCAGCGGTCGTAGTCAGGGTGGTTGAGTCGGGCGATCATGCCCGCTTTTGCGTGCGCGTTGGCGTGGGTTGTGGGCAAGATGGAGACCTCCTTTCGCTCGTTCGGGTGAAGGGATGGCCCCCGACCTGGCAGGCGTCTTGGCGGATGTACGGCCAGGCCGGGGGCGCTGCGCGTTATGCGCCGTGGTCGTCGATGCCGGTGCCGTCGCAGTCGGCGCAGCGGGCGTCTTCGGAGTCGATTCCGGTGCCGTTGCAGGTGCAGCAGCGGTAGTGGATCACCGGCAGGGTCTCGGGCAAGGGTCAGGTCCTTTCGCGTGGGCGGGTGGTGAGGTAGACCCGCCACTGGCGGGGGTGGGCGCGGTCGGGGTAGGCGCGGGAGACGCCGCAGACGGTGAAGTGCAGGCGTAGGCGGAACAGGGCGTCGACGATCTCGGCTCGGGTGCCGTCGATGCGGATGCGCATGATCGGTTCTCCTGGATGTCAGGTGGCGGGTGCCGGGTCGGGTTGGATGCAGCCGCGGTAGCTGTTGTCGGCGTCGTGGCGTGCGCGGGCGGCGGCCAGGACGGCGACGGCGCGGTATTCCACCGGGCCGAAGAGGCGCGAGGTGGCGTAGTGGCCGTACGGGGAGTCCTCGCGGTCGATCTGCGAGCCGATGAGGGCGGCGATCTGGTCGATCTCGGCGCGTTGGTCGGCGTCGCTGGCCTGGTCGGGGAAGTGGTGGACGGTGACGCTGGAGGAGACGGGCACGTCGGGGTGGGCTTCGAGGAAGGCGGCCAGGTCGAGCAGGCCGTTGATGAGGGCGGTGCGGTGGTCGTGGGTCATCGGTTGGGTCTCCCTTCAGGCGGTGCGCAGAGTGCGCAAGAGGTCAGTAGCGAGTTCGCTGGAGACGCCCAGGCGGGTACGCAGCGCGTCACCCGTGATGGGTTTGCCGTGCCGGGCGTGGTGTTCGTCGGCAACCCGTTGGGCGTAGTCGACGAGCGCGGGTGCGAGAGCGCCAGCCTGCTCGTCCTGGGTGTCGTCCTCGTCCTGGGCTTGGGTCGGGATGAGTTCAGGCACCGGGGCCGAGGTCAGGACCGGCGCGGGCTCGAACGTGGACGGTTCGAGGCGAGTGGTGCGGCGTTCGAGCATTGAGATGGCAATGAGGAAGGCGGCGGCTGGAGTAGCAGCGGTGATCCAGCCCCAGACGGTCGGATCGGCCTGGGCGAGGTTGGCGGCCAGGGACAAGACGATGCCGCCGGTCAGGACGAGCACGGGCCAGGAGAGCGGGCCGCGCCGGGTTCGGCCGGCCTTCTTGTCGCGTTGGCGTTCGCGGGCGGCCATGACGCAGGTCAGGTCGATGCAGACGGCAACGGCCCAGGACATCCACCCTGTTTGGCCGTGCTCAGCGGCGGTGTCGCGGATGTGGGTGAACGATCCGGCACCCGCGATGGCGGCCAGGACGAGGACCGGGCCCGTGTCGAGCAGCCAGCAGGCGAAGCGTCGCATCGTTCCTCCCTTCGGATCTTCAGGCGTTGATGGGTACGGGCAGGTGGGCGGTGATCTCGTCCCAGGGCGGGGCGAGGTGGGCGTGTGTGCGAGCGGCGTGTTCGGCGGTCTGCTCGGTGACGTAGTAGGAGCGGGCGCGGTACCACTGGCCGTCCTGGGAGGCGACGATGGCGACGCCGGGTGTCTCGGCGGCGATGGCGCGGGCTGAAACGAGCGCGGCCGGGTCAAGGTCGCCGAGCGTCATCGTGGCGGTCTCCGGATCGTTGACCCGATGGCAGATCCGTCCTGAGCACTGAGCCCTGAGCGCGGTGACCCCAGGCCCGAGGTCGGAGCCGATGCGCTGGCCGCAGCAGAACAGGTAGATGCCGAACGCCCGCCCGAGCTGCGCCACCCGCAGCAGCGCGGTCGAGGTTTTGGTGACTTCGTCCTTCTCGGACTTGTCGGCCATCAGGTACAGCTCGGCCAGTTCGTCGACCAGGACCACGACCGGCACCGGGCGGACGCCGGGCGGAAGTTGCCAGATGTTGCGGGCGGCGGCCTGGCGGCACAGCCCCATGCGGTCGATCATCAGACCGACCAGGTCACACAGCAGGGTGACGGACTCGGTGCGGGAGGTGGCCAGCGCCGACAGCCGGGGCGCGTACGGCGTGAACTCGACCCCGCCCTTGAGATCGAAGCCCACCAGCGCCACAGGTTGCGGCGCGAGTCCGACGATGAGGGCGTTGGCGAGGTTGGATTTGCCGGACTGGGTGGCTCCCGCGTTGATCCAGTGCGGCACGATGCGGAAGTCGATGGTCCACGGCTTGCCGGTCTCCAGACGTCCCACGGTGACCTTGAGCAGTTCGGGCGAGGGCGGGAGCTGGTCGACCTTGACCAGCGGGTCGCGCATGGTGGCCATGAGGACGACGCGTCCGGGCCGGGGCGAGGAGACGCGGATGGCGTGGACGCCCCAGGAGTGGGCGAGGCGTTCGGCAGCGTCGGCGTAGTCGCCGGGCGTCTGGCCTTCCAGGGTGTGCAGGGTGACGCGCCAGCCGTGCCGGGTCGGCAGCGGTAGCCACATGAACGGTTTGGTGTCCACGGCGATGCGTTGCCACTTGCGCCGGACGCGGACGACGCCGGTCGAGGCGACCAGTCCGGGGACGGTGGTGAACCAGAAGCGCTGCCGCTTCTTGGTCAGATTGCAGCCGAGGGCGACCCGCCGCCACGAGGCGCGTACCGACAGGGCGACCGGCGGGAAGCCGACCACCAGCCAGAACGAGCCGGGGTGCCACCGGCGCCAGGCCCACAGCCCGGCCGCGACAGCGGCCAGGGCTGCGAGCACTTCCAGCGCGTCACGCATCGGCGGCCTCCCGCGCGGGGAGCAGAGCCGAGGCGCGGTAGGCGATGCCCCATCGGCCGGCGATCTCCCAGACGTAGCCGAGCAGGCCGACGGCGTTGACCTGGTCGCCGACGGCGATGGGCGGTTCTCCGGTGATGCCGATCTTGACTAGTTCGATCCGGCCGAACTCGTCCTCGACGGAGACGGTGACCTCGAAGACGGTGTTGCCGTTCTTGTCGGTCTTGATCTCGCCGGTGTCCTTGTTGAGGACCCGCGGGCGCGGGGCCTTGACGCAGGTGATGGCGAGCTTGCTGACATCCACAGGGATCGGGACAGAACGCATGGGCTGTGACCTCCTCTTTCGTCGTTCACCAACATAGTTAACCTAGTTGGCTTGGTTGTCAATGTGCTCTCGGTTGGCTTGGTCGAACTTTCGTGATGTGATGGACGGCGATGGTCCGCAACACCGGGCGCCCCGGCTACCTCCAGATCGCCGACGATCTCCGCGCGCAGATCCAAGGCGGCTCCCTCGCGCCCGGAACGCCGCTGCCGTCCACCGCGCAACTCGCCGACCGATACGACGCCTCGCTGAGCGTGGTGAAGATGGCCGTGGGCATCCTGCGCAACGAGGGCCTCGTGATCGGCCAGCAGGGCAAGGGCGTCTTCGTCCGCGATGCCGACGAGGAGCGCCCCGCCGGCGACGAGCAGGCCGACCTGGCCGAGCTGCGCGCCACCGTGCGGGACCTGTCGGTACGGCTGGCGAAGGTCGAGGAGCAATTGGCTACGTCCACGTCACGCCGTCCCGGACGTAGCAGCCGGTAACCTTCCGGGCCAGCGAGGCCGAAGCCCCGCCGGAGTGCTTGTGCAGGCTCAGGGCCTTGTCCTGTCGGCGGATGCCGACCAGGACCATGACGTAGCCGACCAACAGGGTGATGCTGAGCAGGGCGGCGATGATCAGCGGAAGCCAGCTCATGTCCAGCTCACCCCCATCGCGACCGCAGCGCTGGGACCGCGCGGGGGACGCTTGGTCTCGGCCCGTCGCCGGTTGCGCCGGTTCCTGGCCCGTTCCTTGCGCGCCCACCGGTTCCGCGCCAGGCACTTGGAGCACTGGGTCTGTCCCTCGGCCAGGGCGTTGCCGCAGTCGCACGAGGGGGACTCGCCCGGGATGGTGATCTCGTTGTTCATGAGTGCATCTCCTCCTTCGGTTGCTGCCGTTGTGGCGTTGTGCAACCGAGGATGCGACGCAGAGTCAGGACGAGATCACTACACGACGGGACATGTTCAAGACGTCCGGCCTACGATGTGCAGGTCCCCGGACGTCCTTGGGAGCAGGTGAGATGGCGAACGAACGGCTACGCGCGGCCCTGTTGCAGAAGGGCGTGAGCGTCGCGGACCTGGCCGAGGCGATCGAGGTCGACCCCAAGACGGTGGAGCGGTGGATCACCAAGGGCCGCGAGCCGTACCGTAAGCACCGATTTGCCACGGCTTCGTACCTGGGCGTGGACGAGACGTACCTGTGGCCGCAGGCCCTCTCGCGCGAGCAGGTGGTCGCCGCCTCCGAGAGCGAGGTCCTGGCGATCTATCCGCACCGCTGGGCCGTACCGCGGGACGCGTGGGGACGTCTGTTCACCGCCGCATCCGAGGAGATCGGCGTCCTGGTCTACAGCGGACTGTTCCTCGCCGACGACGCCGCCATGGTGCGCCTGCTCGGCGAGAAGGCGAGGGCCGGAGCGCGGGTGCGCATCCTGCTCGGTGATCCCGACTGCGCCGAGGTCGCCCAGCGGGGAACGGACGAGGGCGTCGGCGACAGCATGGCCGCGCAGATCCGCAGCGCACTGGTCTTCTACCGGCCGCTTCTCGCCCTGGACAACTTCGAGCTCCGGCTCCACCAGACGATCCTGTACAACTCGATCTACCAGGCCGACGCCGACTACCTGGTCAACATGCACGTGTACGGCACCCGTGCCGGGAACGCCCCCGTACTCCACCTGCGCAGGGTAGCTGGCGGCGAGATGGTGACCACCTACGCCGACAGCTTCGAGAAGATTTGGGCACAAGCAACTCCCGTGGAGCCGTGACCGTGGCCAAGCGCATCGACTTCTACGACGACCCCAGCGCACCCGAGCCCAACAGCCTCGTTCCGTCCGTGAACGTCATCGTCACCGACGCGGCCGGGAACGTCTTGATGATCCGCCGCAGCGACAACGACAACTGGGCCTTGCCCGGCGGCGCGATCGACCTGGGCGAGTCCATCCCTGCGGCGGCCGTCCGGGAGACGTTCGAGGAGACCGGGATCACCTGTGAGATCACCGGCCTGGTCGGCACCTACAGCGACCCCCGGCACGTGATCCTCTACACCTCCGACGGCGAGGCCCGCCAGGAGTTCTCCATCGTCCTCACCGCCCGCGCCACCGGCGGCGAGCCGACGCCGAGCGATGAGTCCCGAGAGGTCCGCTGGGTGAGACCGGAAGAGATCACGTCGCTGCCGATGGACCGGTCGATGCGGATGCGGATCGAGCACTACCTATCCGGCGTCGGCCTCCCGCACATCGGATAGCGCCGCCTCCACCGCCCGCACCGACGACACGATGCACGGCGTCGCGTCGTTGATCGACCGGCTCACCACGTGCTCGGGGCCGTACCGGGCGTGGATCTCCGCCAGCCGGTCATGCACGTCCAGAAGTCGGCCATCCGGGCCCGTGGTCATGTCACAGTACGTCAACGCCCTGGCCAGCTCCGGCCGACCCTGGTCGAACTCCTTGACCAGCACATCCAGCAGGTCACGTTGCCGGGCCTCGTTGTCCGCGCACGAGTGGTGCGCCACCAGGCGGCAGAGCTGTTCGTCGGCCCCGGCCACGTCCCGCAGGTAGCGTGCGCCGTCGAGCTGGTGCATGCCGGTGTCGACCAGGTCCGGGGCGTACCCGATGTCATGCACCAGGCAGGCGGCGACCAGCGTGTCAGCGTCCGCGCCCAGGATCCGGCCCAGGGTTTCGGCCTGGCTGGCGACTCCCTGGGTGTGTGCCCAGCGGCGTGGTAGGGCCGTCTCCAGCAAGTCCTTGGCCAGGCCGTATGCCCATTCGATATGTCCCATGTGCCTCACGATAGACATCCGGGGCATAAGCGAATCTAGGGGGCGGGGCCAGACGTCCTGGGACGTCCTCCCTCGCCCTGCTCCTGTCGCACGAAGCGCCCCCGGCCCTGCTCAGCCACGATGAGCCCGTCGAGTTCCAGCACGGACAGCGCCTGCCGCACGGTGTTGCGCGACACCCGGTACTGCCGCCGCAACTCGGCCTCGCTGGGCAGCCCGGCACCGGGGGCCAGGTCGCCGCGTACGATCTGCTCCCGCAACCGCGCGGCGATCACCTGGTAGCGGTACGAGGGCGCGGTCACCTCTCCGAGCACCACACGCCCCTTGGACGGGATGGTGGCCAGCAACCCCTCGGCCTCCAGGATCGCCAGCCCCCGCCGCACCGTGTTACGAGCCACTCCGAAGACCTGACACAGCTCCGCCTCCGACGGCAGCGGATGCCCCGGCGGAAACTCGCCCGAGCGGATTCGTGCCCGCAGCCGATCAGCGATCTGGGTATAGACCTGACCGCCCGTCAGCCATCGCTCCGAAGCCACAGGTCAGCCGCGGTGGGCATCAAGGATCTTGTCCAGGTCGATGCGAAGATCACCCTGTTCGCCCTCACGCCACCCCTCACGCGCGGCCCACGCGATCCGATCCACTGCACCGGCCATCTGCAGGAACGACACCCGCTCGTCGTGCTGATCACCCCAGTAGAACCAGCAGAACGGCAGGTGCACGAACACCCGCCTCGTCCTGTGCCGGACGTCGGGCACGTCCAGGGCCGGGCGCCCGTCCTCGCTGATAACGAGCACGGGTGTGATGTTCCGCTTGGCGAGTTGCTTGCCCAACGCGGTCAACAGCCGCTCCGCGTAAGCCCGTTGCTGTTCCTTGATGGTCTGGCTCGTCTGCATCCTCGTCCTCCCTGACGTTCGTGCGGTTCCTCGTGTGCGTCGAGGTTCGCCTTGAAACGGGGGGCGGGAACACCGCAACTAGGGGACGTCTAGGGACGTCTGATGTTAACGTCGCAGGACAGGGTCGTTCTGCGAGAGGAGCAGGCCGGTCACATGAACAACAACCTCCGCTACGCACTGGCCGCCGCCCAACTCACCACCACGGACGTCGCCGCCGCCCTGGCCGTCGACCCCAAGACCGTCAGCCGATGGCTCAGCGGGCGCACCCCCTACCCCCGGCACCGCCACGCCGTCGCCGACCTCCTCAGCCTCGACGAGGCCGACCTCTGGCCGGAAATCACCCCACGACACCAAGCACTCGCCGACGGCATACAAGCGATCTACCCGCACCGCTGGGCCGTCCCACAGACCGCCTGGCGCAACCTCTTCAACGGAGCCCGACAGGAAATCGGCATCCTCGCCTACAGCGCTCTGTTCCTCGCCGAAGACTCAGCCGTCCTCCACATCCTCACCGAACGAGCCGCGGCCGGCGTCAAGGTCCGCATCCTCCTAGGCGACCCCGAAGGCCCGGAAGTCGCCACACGCGGAACCGACGAGGGAATCGGGGCCGAGGTGATGGCAGCCAGAGTCAAGAACGCCCTCACCCTGTACCGACCCCTACTTGACGCCCAAGACACCGAAATCCGACTCCACCACACCGTCCTCTACAACTCCATCTACCGCGCAGACGACCAACTCCTCGTCAACACCCACGCCTACGGCACCCCAGCAGCAAACGCCCCCGTCATGCACCTCACCCATACCGACGACCAGGGACCAGCCGCCACCTACCTCACCAGCTTCAACCGCATCTGGACCACCGCACGACCCCACACCAAGTAACCCAAACCCCAGCAGACACAGCTACGGTCCGGCCAGAAAGCAACTTCTCTCCACGTCATCAAGCCGCCGCCCGATGGGCGGCGGGCGGCCGGGCGGTCCGGGCGGGCATGCGGCCTCTCCGGGCCGGTCCCGCCCGGCCACCCCGCCGCACCAGCGAACGCAGGCAGAACCACGTACAGGATGTCCACCAGTACCATGAGGGACGCCGACTCCCGGATCGAGCCGACGAGGTCAAAGCATGCCTCCGGCAGGAGCACTCCGGCACCGAGGTGATCGCCACACGGCCCTGAATGTAGATGGGTGGCTGGGGGCTGATCACCTCGCACACCATCGACTCAGGCAAGCCCAGCAGACCGGCTCCTCCGTATCAAGCCCGGCTCTGACCGCAGGACAACGCATGATCGAGGAACGGCGACCGGCCTACGTACACGCGAAGCCGAGCTTGACACTCCGTCCCCCGGCCCGCTGCCGCTTCGCGGTGAGTCGACGGCGTACGAGGTGATCAGGCATCTGTTCTGTGGTGCGACGTCTGCGGCACCGAAAATGCAGACTCCGGATTAGATCGAACGTGCGTTCGTTATTCTTTCATTGCTTGTCAAACGTTCCAAAGGCGTGTATTTGTACATGTGATGAGATGATCTAACCGCTCATGGTAGGTGTCTGTGACGGCGAACGACGATTTCTTCCGTGAGCGTCAGGCTGCTGCTGTCTTCAAACATGGCATCCTCAAGCGCTATCCCGTTGTATTCGCTTCGAAGGCTGGCTCGAGAGTGCCAGATCGACGCGTCATATTCGTTGATGGCTATGCAGGACGTGGACGGTATGAAGACGGGTCTCCAGGATCGCCACTCCTGCTTGCACAAGGCGCGGCGTCGGTAAGCGACTTCCGTAACGTCACTGGGATCTTCGTCGAGCGTGATGCTCAGAACTATGACAACCTTGAGCGTGTTCTTGCCGAACAGGGCAGCCAAGGCATGCCCTACCTCCTGTATAAAGGCGACCTTGGTAGCCACGTGCCCGTAATCCTTGACAAGGCAAAGGGTAGCGCTCTCCTGGCATTTCTGGATCCTTTCGGAACGGCGCTTGATAGCGTAGAACTGCAAAAGATACTTACCAGAGGAGGGTCGTCGCCTACGGAAGTTTTGCTGCACTTCAGCGTTAGTGCGGTTTCTCGTCTTGGTCCTATCGTTCGGAAGCTACGAGTCGAAAAGCGAGCACCCTCCAACGACGAGAGTAAGAATATCGCCCGGCTAGATCGCTTCCTTGGCGGCACCTGGTGGCAGCCGTACTTTGCGGAGTTGCAGCGGGAAGATCTCGGTGCTGCGACAAGGGTTGCGCTTAGTGTCGCGGATAACTATAGAGAGAATGTCAGGCGGGCTACCGGCTTCCAGTCGGTCAGTATTCAGGTGCGCATGAAGCCCGATAACCTGCCTAAGTACATCCTGGTGCTCTTCACTCGTAGCCCTGAGGGCATCTGGCAGTTCGCCGATGCACTAGGGAAAGCAGGGCTTGAGTGGCATGAGGCGTGGCGCAGCGAGATAGTGCTTAGAGACATCAAAAAGAATGCGGCCGTAGGGCAGGACTCTCTGTTTGGCGATGAGTATGAAACCAGCGCGTTCGATCGGAATGCCTATCTCAAAGCAGAAGAGCCTAAATGGGTGGCATCTATTCAGAGGAACATCCTTGATCTCCTAGGCGAATATAGCGCCTTTAGGATCATCGACCATGTGGACCGAATTTATGGAACCACTCTCGGGTCGGCATGGATCCCTCACTTGAGGAAAGCAGTCAAAGGGCTCTACGTGCAGCATGAGATAACGGTGTCAGGTGTTGGCGACTTCCAGAAAGAGCTTATCCGACGGATAGCTTCCTGAAATCATCAGAGCCATCACGTCTCTCGGGCATCTCGTCCCAGACTCTTCCGTCGAGGACACGGCCCCCTGCCTTTGGCGTACGGCCTCCCCACTGTTTGAAGAAGAAGGAGACACCCTCTCGTAGACATCTGTCCCTCAAATCCCGCACCCACGCGGTATCGAGAGGCCGCGCTTGAGGTCCGCTTTCACCCCCAGCGATGAGCCAATCGATATGGCTCAAATCGATGTCAGCCAGAGGCCCTAGGAGTGGCTCGGCTGAAACGAACCGTACGGCGGCCGGCACCTGACGCAGGTGATTGATTCGCTGTATGGTCTTATTGTTTTCGACGCTTACGCCCATCCACACGTTGTCCGGCCATGGCAGCAAGTGGGCCATACGTGCCAAGCGAGTAGCCCGTTTGGTCAGGATTTGATAAGTGTGTTGTGGCGTGGCATGCATGATGTCGAAGACGCGGCTCACGAAATCCTTAGGCACCTTCGCATGGAAAAGGTCGCTCATTGAGTTGACGAATACGAGTCGCGGGTTTCGCCAGCGTAGGGGCGCCGCGAGCGTATCTTCATGCAGGGTCACCCCGAAGCCGGGTCCGCTGGTGCGTGGATCGCCGTCGTTCTGATATTTGGCAGCGCCCATGGCCTTAAGCCGCTTGGCCAACGTCAAGGCGTAGCAGTTGTCGCAGCCACTAGATGTCCGATCGCAACCAGTTGTGGGGTTCCAGGTGGTTTCGGTCCACTCGATGCGCGATCGGTGACTCATGAGAGCGTCCTTCCCGCGCGGGCGGCTTCTACTCTTAGACTACTAACAAGAAACATGTTAGCTGAGGAAGGCCGTGCTGCACATAGAGATCGGGCAAGTAGGGCGCCTGCTATTCGGTCGCGAGACCCGCCTGCGTCTGGCGCTGTGGGTCCTTCAGCTCGACCAAGCGCGCTTCTACCAGTCCGAGCCTCCTCGTACGTGTGGTGCTCCCACGGCTGTACGGCAAGAACTCACGCGTCTTGTGGACCTTGGGATGTTGGTCGAGGAGAGGCTTGATGGGGGTAACCGTGTCTACTACCACCGATCGGACAGTGCCCTCTGGAAGGTCATCGAAGTTGTTGCACGGGTCGTCGACGAGGGTGAGCCACAAGGGGACGGGTGAAGAGTCGGCGTCAGTCGACGTTGAGTGTGAGTGACCAGCTGAGTGACGATCGAGGCGTACGGGCGCGGACGTTCATGGATCTTGCTGGACTGTTTGCACAGGTCAAGGAGTCCAATGACGCTGATCGGCGGCACGATCAAGTGGCTTCGCATCGAAGGAGTCGTCAACCTTGTTGGGGGTGGCTCCAAAACCCAGGTGGCGTAGTGCTGGCCATCTCGGCGGTTGCTGTCGTGGTGAGCTAACGGCTCAGGAAGCCCTGCTCTTCTGCCCTAGACCGGTTGGGGCATACTTCCTTGATGACGATTGATGCCCCGACATCGCTGGGGTCCATTACGTGCCCGTCCGGGCGACTGGTGGTCGCCGATACCGGCTATCTGAACTTGTGGTCAGGGGACGCGCCTCCGGCAGTGGACGAGGTCATGCTCTCCGCGGTAGACGATCCCGCGTTGCGTGAGAGTATCCGTGCATCGGTTGACCTGGCCGTGGTAGGCCCTGACGCCGAGACCGCCGCTCGCTCCTTCAATCGCCAACCGGGTACGTGGCTCTATGACATTCCCGGACATGGGGTCGAGCAACTGGTCGGCGTTTTCGCCGAGCACTGCCAGGCGCATGGGTTCGATGCCTGGCTGGAACGTCAAGAACCTCGGGTGGCGCATCGTGAACGTGTCGAACACGCGGTGTGGGCTGGCGGTTCGGAGTTCATCATGAACGGCGTTCCCGTCGTGGCGATCGGTGGTCTACCCACCGATCAGGAAATCGTCGTGACAGCAACCTCCCGGGATTACGGGGACATCGGTGTGCGATGGGAGTCGGTCACCCTGAGGATGCGCTCCACGCAGCCCACATCGACCAGACTCTTGGGCCATGTCGGGGTGGACGCGGCTCGGCTCAGCCTCATCGATGCTGATGGGTTGGCATCGTGGCGGCATGAGGAGCCGATCGATGGCCTGGCCGACGTTGCGTTCTGGGGACGATCGGTGCAGGAGGCCGCTCTCAGCTTCGGTGCCTCACTCCTGACGCATCCCGGGGAGGAAGGGGTGTATGGGTGGGCGGACCTGCCTGTCAGCGAGGCAGTCGACCGTGCCGTCGCTTTGCAGGAGTGGAAGCAAGGTGTTGCGGAACGGATGATCGCAATCGATTTCCGGCCGCACTCCCACCATTGGCAGATCATGGCCCAAGTCAGAGCTGCGAAGCACGAGGCCGGAACGATCGAGGTCGGTGGTACCCGGACGATGTGCTTCATGACCAGCTGGGGGGATGGGCTCTTCCCTGTCGCTGCCGACCACGACGCCGACGGGCACCCTGTGCAAATCCGGATCATGCTTGGAGACTCGCAACGTCAAGCTCAACTTGAGGCGATGTACGACCGGTTCAGCCTGGACTGATCACCATCATGGCCGGCCTCTGAAGGTGGAGAGGGCCTGGAGTGTGTAGAGGTGGACCATGGCGGGCTCCTTGCTCTACTCCGCGCGTACGGTCACCTCTGCTCGTGGTGCGTGGAAGGCTAGGTACAGCGTGAAGGTGTGCAGGGTGAACAGGTCGGCGCCGTCCCAGTCAAAGAGTTCCACCTGCCTAGGTGGAGCATCGGGGTGAGCGGTCACGCAGTCATGGCCCTCGTGGTCCTCTCGCCACTCGACGAGGCGGACATCCTCGAACCGGAAGACCACAACGGGCGTCTTCGACAGCTCGGGTGGAGTCCACTGCGGATCGTAGACAAACTCCAGCTCCAGCACTGGTGGCCTGCCGGGCTGGTAGGTCAGGTGTCTGAAGTCGGTGTCGTGCAGGTAGACGTGGGCGGAGTCCTCGGTCCAGAACTCATACAGTCCTCCGTTGGAGGTGACGCCACGATCCTTGTCCTTGGTCACGCCGACGAACTCAGTCACTGGCATGAGGACATGGTCTTGCCAAACTGCACGATCTTGGAAGTCCCGATTGGCTGGTGACAGCAGTGCTGACAGCAACGTCCCCGCACACGGGCTCACTGCGGCCACCATGCACACGTTCCTGAGCACGGCCTCGACCAGCCGAGCAGGGTGATCGGTCCGCCTGAAAAGCGGACGGTCAGGTCCGGAAGAGAGTGGTTGGGACAGACCAGTAGTAACGTCCCCGCCAGCGCCGTGGCCGAGCTGGTGCCTCCCCGCGTCCAATTGGCTAGCCTGCTTTCCCCGGTGAGCTTCGCCAACTTTGCCCTTAGGGTACGTAACCCTGCCTTGCCTTACCGATGGCGGGTGTCAGCGTTCCGGTCCTGTGTGCAGTTGTATCGGCCACTCGGATTCGAGGCGACGCTGAGTTTCCTTGAGTTCCAGGCCGGGAGGTTTCAACGCGATGAGGCGGCACTGCTTCAGGCGCTGGATGTTATCGAGGCCAGCCGCGCTGCCTGGCATGCCGAGCTCCACGCCTACGCGACAAGGCGTCAGGAGGCCAAAATGCAAGGCCAGCGATCTCCGCGTGCAGAGGAACCAAATCCAAACCTTCAGGCTCGCTGGTACTGGTACGGCAATCCCCGGAAAGCCGCGTTGCACGCATTGCGGTTTTGGCGCCGCCAACGCTTCCCGCACCTGCTGCCCTCCACAGACCCGGTTCTCCTAGAGATCAGCAAATGCGTCAGCGAGTTCCTGGACTCCGGCGCCGTCTTCACGGAAGCGCAGCGCGACCTCCTCGGCGCCCTAGTAAGCGAGATTGAGCAACGTCTGCACTCGGGGGATCTCCTGCTCGTCGTTCGGCACATCGAGGTGGCATCGGGTCTGCGGTAGCTCGAAGCGGCGAGAGACCGAACCGTGCGGTTGAGGCGGTGGGTTCGGCCGGCCCATCGTCAGACGGTGCTGGCGTTCGCGCGTGGTGCTGTACAGCAGCCGGATACAGCAACGCTGCCTCACCCAATCAAATGCCACCAGTCTCCAACTACCGCTTGAGCAGGGAGTGGAAGCCTCTACGTCGTGACCGGCTCCCGTTTGCAAGCAGGCGCTCAAGGTTGGCGACGGTTCCGTCGGCGGTGCCAATCGTCACACGTCGACCTTCTGCACATTAGCTGCTGCTGCCTGGGCAAAGTTGAGAAGGGCACGGCGTGCCTTCCGACCGCGGTCAGTTCGATCCTGTTCGTCGGTGGCTTCGTGGATTTCCTCGGTTAGTCTCAAAGCCAACGATGCCAGCTCGTCAAGCTCCTGGTTCGTCGTGACCAGTCGCAGCCTGAAGAGAGCAGCCGTCGCGATGGCGCGCTGACGGTAAGAATCATCGCGTGCCGTAGTGTACTCAGCGCTCTCGGGATCTTCCTGTTTCCTGTGCCATCGGTCGTTCTGGCTCTTCCGGTAGTCCGTTAAGGCACCGGCGAAGGCACTGTATGCAGCGAGACGTTCTTGCCACAAACGTTCTTCCCGAGCGGACTGGCGTGCCTGCCTTGCGGTCCGCATCTGGAAGACATACGTGGCGGTGGCTCCCAACAGTGACCCCTTTTCATCCTCAGGCGGCCTGGGCAACGCGGTGGTTCTGAAGGACGGCGA
>NZ_BAAAZP010000146.1:0-907 GCF_039536965.1 Nonomuraea antimicrobica
CGCGCGTCCGCGAGCCGAGGAGGCCGCGGCCCATGCCCCGGCCCAGCCCTCGGCCCGTCCCGCGCCCCGGCGGCGTCCCGCGCGCCGGCGGCGGGCGCCGTTCGTGCTGCTCGTCGTCGGGCTGCTGTGCGGCGGCCTGGTGAGCCTGCTGCTGCTCAACACCATGCTCGCCCAGGACGCCATCACCGCGGGGGAGCTGCGCGAGCAGATCGCGGTGGCCGAGCGGGAGAACGAGAAGATCAACCAGGACTACCAGCGTAAGACGCAGCCCGGGGTCATCGCCAAGCTGGCCGAGGACCAGGGCCAGCACCGCGACTGGGACGAGGTCAACAGCTGGAGCAGCGCCGGCGAGCGGGCCAGCCAGGTGGACACGGGACGGTGAGGGAATCAGGCGGCAGGGGGCAGGGACCCGGCCGCGGCGCGGGCGGCGCCGGCTCTCAGGGAGGGCCAGGCGCCGCTCGCCGTACGCCGGGCGGCCCCGGGCGCGGAGGGCGGCAGGGGGGCGCCGGTCGCTCCGACGGGGGGCGCGGCGAGGCGAATGGCCGTCCGGGGTCGCCGGAGAACCCGCCGCGCCGTCCCCGTGACCGCGACGACCCCCTCGACCTGCCGTTCGGACGCGAGTCGTTCGGGCGTGACGACGGCCGCGGACGCCCGCCCCAGGACCCCGACGACGACGCCCCCCGAGGGCGAGGCCGTCAGGGAGAGGACGAGGGGACACGCGAGCGGCGCTCCCGCGACGACGACGGGCCGCGCGGTCGTGGCCGGTCCCGTGACGACGACGGGCCGCGCGGGCGAGGGCCCCGCGACGACGACAGCGGGCGCGGGCGGGGCCGTTCCCCCGAGGACGGCGCACGCGGGCGCTCCCGTGACGACGGCGACCGGCCGAGAGGACGGGCGCCCCAGTCGC
>NZ_BAAAZP010000147.1:0-66825 GCF_039536965.1 Nonomuraea antimicrobica
GCCACCCCCGACCTGCCCACCGACGCCCCGGCCCACAACAACGACTCGTACACCCTGCCGACATCCGACGGGTCCTGCCCGATCAGGTTCGCGCCGACCTCCTTCGCGTGCGCGTACTGGGCCGGGCCGCCCGCCCGCTTGGAGTAGCCGAAGCCGGTGCCGCCGTGCCCGTCCTCGGTGGTGATCTCGGCGAACAGGAAGGCGATCTCGGTCATGGGCTTCTGCCGCCCGGTGAGCACCTTGGCGTCGCTGACGGGGACGTCCAGCGGGAGCGTGACGGAGGAGAGAGCGACGTGACGTATGCGGTCGGAAGCCATGAAGGGTCCTCGGGGGTCGGCGGTGCGATTCCCGAGTCATCGTATGAATTCATAAGTTGTATGACAACCTCGAAATGTCGGGGCCCGATGGCACACTCATCTCCCATGACAGTCGAAACGGTCGTCCTCACCGGTGCCGCCGGGCGCGTCGGGTCCGTGTTGCGCGAGCCCCTGCGCCGCCGGCTCCACCGCCTGATCTCGGTCGACCGCGCCCCGCTCGCCGCCGGATCGGCCAACGAACGGGTCCACACCACGACGCTGAGCGGCGTCACCGACCTCCTGCCGATCGTCGAGGGCGCCGACGCGATCGTCCATCTGGCGGGCATCCCCGACGAGGCCCCGCTCCCCGACCTGCTGGAGGCCAACGTCCAGGGCACCCACCACGTCCTGGAGGCGGCCCGCCGCACGGGCGTCGGGCGCGTCGTGCTGGCCAGCAGCAACCGCCTGACCGGCTGCTACCCGGCCGCCCAGACGATCCCGGCCGACCTGCCACCCCGCCCCGACGGCCTGTACGGCGTCAGCAAGGCCGCCATGGAGGCCCTGGCCCGCCTCTACACCGACAAGTTCGGCCTGGAGGTGGTGTGCCTGCGCATCGGCAGCCTCGAACCTGAGCCCGCCGAGCCCCGCCACCTGGCTACCTGGCTGAGCCCGCGAGACTGCGCCGGCTTCTTCTGGGCCGCCCTGACGGCCGCCGTCCCCGGCTTCACCGCGGCCTACGCGGTCTCCGCCAACACCCGCCGCTTCTGGACCCTCGACGACCGGCTCCCCTACCACCCCCAGGACAACGCCGAGACGTACGCGCACCGCTTCCCGGCCGCCGACGCCTTCTTCACCGACGACCGTCCGCAGGGCGGCGCCTTCGCCTCCCCCGCGTACACGCTGCGGCACCTCACCCCAGCACAGGAATAGAGCGCTCAACCGCACGACCGTCCCGAGCGAGCACGCCCCCGACGGAAGACTTAACCATTGGCCGGACACACCAGGCCACCACCAGGATGGCCTGGTGAACGTCTCCACGGCCGGCTTACTTCCGAGGAGGGGCATGGGGCGCCGCGTCTACCGAATCACGAAGTATGACCCGGCGGACCGCGACGAGCACGGCCACTACCTCGGCCCTGAAGACGTGTACAGCGATCACGGCCCGGTCGAAGCGGCCTACCTGGCAGCAGTGGCCGCTTTCGCCCAAGCGACCGCCGTCACCCACCTCACGATCAGAGACCCCGGGGTGACCGGCATCGTCACCTTCGGCACCGAGCCCCCGATCGACGGCCATGGGCTGGCCGGACTGTTCCCACCCGATCTGACCGGCTACCACGACGGCGCGCAGGTGCCCATCGCCGTCGCCCTGGAACTGGTCCGGGCGATGCTGCGCGACAACGGCGTCTGGTGCCGCCTTGAGGCCGAGAACCGCTTCTCCGTCCACGTCGGATACGACCAGTACGTCTACGTGGGCAGTGCGCTACCGTGCTCGCACGCGGTGACGCTCACCCACCAGCGCGGCCTCTTCGCCGAGCCCATGGACCGGTCACCGTACGACCCGGAGTTCGACGAGAACGATCTCACGCGACGACGTCCGGCCGGCCCGACCTTCTGGGACGAATTGGAAGCCCTCATCGGTCGGCGCGGCGGGGTAGTACTGGAGGAGGAACACGTCCACAACGCCTCACGCTGGCACCGGGTCACGACCATGGCTGAGGTCGCCGCGATACGACCCCGGCTCACCCCCAGAGCCATGCTGCGGGTCTGGCCTGATCTGTCAACAGACGTGAACGCAGCCCTTGCCGAGCTACCCGACGAGGGCCTCAGCACAATCGTCCGCCAGAATCCGCAGGGGCACATCAGCGCTCTGACAGTCGACGAAACCGACTACCCGTCGCTGCCCACCGCACTGGCTGACACCCGCGCCATGCTCATCCTCCCCTCCTACGACGAGCGCCAACCGCTGGCGGCCGCTGTGCTCCCCGACCCCGACGGAGTGCTCCGCGCACGCTGGACACCTTGAGGTCACCAAGGCCGGGACGACGATCGCGCCCGCTGCCGAGATCAGCAGTCATCGCCACCGGCCGCCACCACAAGGCCGGCTACTGAGCGTGACTGGGTACACATATGCCGCCACAGTCGAGACAGCGAGCGAAGCGATGGCCATCGCAACATGACCTCTCCGATGAGGAGTGGGAACGGCTGGAACCGCCGCTGCCCCGCGACCCCGGTCTGGCTCCGCGACCCCGTCACGTGGTCCGGGGAAGAGTCTCACCTACCCGTGCCCAGTGGGGTCCTTCACAGGTTGACGGGGTAGCCGAGCGACAGCTCATCCGCCGGAACGCCCCGGATTCCCCAGTTCACTTTCGGCATCTCGACAATGGCGAGCTCGATGTCATCGACGGGCAGGTCGAGGTCCGGCGCCAGCCGCTCGTACACGGTACGGATCAGCTCACGCTTGGCGTCGTCGGAACGACCCGTGAAGCACAGGACCTCGATGATCAGATAGCGGTCACTTCGTTGCGGGCAGATCATGTCCTCGGGATCGAGCAGCAAGAAGCGGTGGAACCGCTTGTCCGACGGCAGCCTCCACGCCGACCCCAGGCACTCCTGCAGCAGATCGGAGATCCTCCGCTGCTTCCCCGCCCATATATCGCGCCGACCATAGACCTTGATCTGAGCCATTTGCCCAGTCTGCAGCGTACCGC
The DNA here is from genome assembly GCF_039536965.1 of Nonomuraea antimicrobica. NCBI lineage: Bacteria > Bacillati > Actinomycetota > Actinomycetes > Streptosporangiales > Streptosporangiaceae > Nonomuraea > Nonomuraea antimicrobica. The sequence continues at coordinate 3,005 of NZ_BAAAZP010000147.1, forward strand.
CCGAGATGGCGAACCAAGATCCAGGAAACACGACCTCGGAAGTCCTGACAAATGATCAGAGCCGCGCCGAATGACGCCGCGGTTCGTTGATCTTCGGATGCAGCGGGCCGAGCGGCCGAAACCTACAACGACGGCCTGATCATCCCGCGCGTCGAGCCAGGGGCAGGCGCGACCCCACCACCCATCTTCCGAAGGGCCGCATTCCTGGTGCAGGCCGTACAGCAAACCTCGGCCCAGGTTTTCGTTCGGCGCGTCGACAGTAGCGGACTTTTGACCGAGAAGAGACGGGCTCCGGCGCCTATTCCGGACGCGGCACGGGGCGTCCACCTACCCGCAGAAGAAGCAGTTGCTCGGATTCTCCTACTCAAGCAAATCTCAGGGCATTCCCAGTTTTTCTGTCTACACCACGCCGATCGGGACGGCGAACGGATCGATCGGGCTTCAGGTCTACGACTACGCCGGTCCCGCGCCGTACTGATCGCGGACCGGCGGCGGGGAACGCCGACTACGCCCCGCCGCAGCGGCAGCCGACCGCTCGCCGGCACCCCCAAGACCGTCACGAGGGAGGGACGCCACCCGCGCCCCTCCCACTCGGCTACAGCGAGAGAGCAAAGCACAACAAAGATCATCTTGTTGGACGCACTTAGACTAACGCGGCTTGACGTTACAGAGAGTTGACAATCAATCACATAAGGTGATCAAAGTAAGGGCCGTATCTCGGCCGCGCCCACCGAAGGAACCCGCATGCGTATCCCAACCACCACCGTGGCCCTGGCCGCCGCAGGCGTCATGGCCATGGCTCCGCTGGCTCCAGCACAGGCTGCAAGGGGCTTGCTCATCATCGACGACCGCCACTACGAGAACCCGAGCGGCTGCCACCCCCTGAGCTCGAACGACGGGTCGCGGTTCGTTCACAATCTCACCGGCCAGAGCGCCTACTTCTTCTCCCAGGAAGATTGCCAGGGCCTCCCCGTAGATCAAGTGCACCCGGCCGAAACCGGGCGCGTCGACCACGTCAGAAGCTTCCACATCGCCCGACACCAGGCGCCTCCTGGCGGCAACGCCGAAAACCGGTGAGACAGCTCCCGGCCGCCCGTGTCAGCATGCTCGATCATGCTGGAATACGAGCCGAGCGACGAAACCTTGGCCGCCATCGCCAGTCGGCACGGTACGACCGCCGCGCAGGTGCGCCCGCTGCCCGCAGGGGTGGCCAACCGCGTCTTCCTGCTCGGAGACGACCTGGTGCTGCGCATCCCACGGACCAAGCGGTTTCTCCCGGACCTGGTCAAGGAGGCCGCGGTCATCCCCGTCGCCCTGCGTGCGGGCGTACGCACTCCGCGGGTCGTCGCCTTCGACGACACCTGCTCGGTGGTGGACGTGCCCTACATGGTGCTCACCCGAGCCCGGGGAGCCGACCTCGCGCGCCTCGACCTGCCTCCCTCGGACACCGACCGCGTCTTCCGCCAGGCGGGGCGAGAGCTGGCCAAGCTGCACCGGCTGTCCCCGGACACCACGCCTGCCCTTCCCGCCATCCCCACGGATGACGACGCCACAGACGCCACAGACCCCTGGGCACTCACCGACCGCCTTCTGATGGAAGGCTGGCTCGACACCGAGACCGCCCGCTGGCTCAGTGGCTGGTTCGACCGGCTCTCGAAGCAGCTCCCCGCGAGCCCGCCTCTGGTCCTGGTCCACGGCGACCTCGCGCCACAGAACCTGCTCGTCTCCCCGAAGCCGGCTCAGCTCAACGGAATCGTGGACTGGGGGGACGCCCAATGGGCCGACCCTGCCGTCGACTTCGCCAAGGTCCCCCTCACCGGCGTCCCGGCCATGCTCGACGGCTACCGGCAGGAGAGCGGCGCAAGCTCGACGACCGCGCCGACCTGGGAAGCCCGCGTCCTGTGGTGCCACCTCACCTGGGCACTCGGGCGCCTGGCAGACCCCGTCCCGCGCCCGGACGTACGCCACTGGACCCCCCTCCCGCCAGCCGCCTCCTGGCCCTGCTCCGCTTCTTCACCTCAGCCCCACCAGCCCCTTGGGCCGATCTGACCTGATCCAGCGCCGGCCCTTCGGCACGGCCGACCGCGCGTCGCTGTTCGCGGTCCGGGAGGCCCTCGGCTTCTCCTAGAAGGCGGCCTGTCCCGCCTCGACGACCCGGCGTGCGATCGACACGAGGGCTTTCGCCGCCTCGTTGGATTCTCTCGTGAACGCGACGAAGAGGTCGTTGTCGTCGTGATCCAGGCTCTGCCGGCAGTTCCCGCCGGCTCTCTCCGTCTGGGTGATGAACGTCCGCCACAGGCCCTGGATCTCGAGGTCGGGGGCCGGGAAGTAGCGGCCGGCGTCGCGGGCGATCTGCCCCAAGTTGCCGCACAGGGGGCGGAGGAGGGCCGGGTCGATGTCGCCGTTCCTCGAGTCCGCGGCATCTTTCTGGGCCGCGATGAGACGCTTGATGACGGTGATGTAGCGATTCTGCAGGTCCATCCCGCCGCGGAACCACCAGGCCATCAACTGCAGGCGCCTGGTCGTGTCAGGCATGGCCACGTCGTCGACGGATACCATCTGTCGCGCCTCGATCCCGGGGGTGCCCCCGGGCGGGCTCTGCTGTCCGGTGGCCGCAACGGTTGCCGCCACCGCCGCGGCGGACAACGCGTACACACAGAGGCGACGTACGGTGAGCCCGCTCCGCACCCCTCCCGACCGCGGTTCGGGGAGCGTGGCTTCCGTTCTGGACCGCCACGCCCTGTGCGCGGCCGACACGATCGCGGCCGCGATGACGGCGGCGATCGCGGTGAGCACAAGGACAAAGCCCAGGAGGGTGTGGACGAGCGGCCAGGCCACGCCCGGCCGCCACTGGCAACTGGTCGCCGGCGTGTTGAGCGGCTGGAAGCATCTCGTCCTCTGGCGCTCAGCAAGAACGGAGTCCTCGCCGATCAAGTCGGCAGAGAGCACGGACGGTCATGGTGAGGCTCGTCTGCACCGACAACTCGCGACAGTTCAATAAACGAGCCCACCAGTACGGCTCCCCAGGCAGGCGCAGCAGGTCGAAAATCACGTAATGAACAGACTCGCTGCTTTCAGCGGGGGCCCAAAAGCGTGACCGCGTCAGCTGCCGTATTCCTCGGCGACCTTCTGATAGATGGCCTCCGACTTGGGGGTGTAGACCCGATAGAAGTCCTTGCCGCACTCCAGATCGTCCAGAGCGGCCTTGATCTCCTTGTCCAGGTACGGTTTGGCCTGGGCAGACGTGAGCTGGGCTCCGAATTTCTGCACGGTGCCCTTCTTGGAGGGCGAGGGCATCTCGGGATCTTTCTCGCGCTGCCTGCGGCCGACCTCGTCCTCCAGATCAAGGAACGCGCCCCAGCCACGGCCCGCCATTTGTACCGGCCTGGTGTCGGAGACCTCGTATCCCTTGCCCGTCAGGCACGTGGCCATGTTCGATGCCAGCTTGACCAGTTCGGCGTCGCCGTCGATCTCGCGCTCAGTCGCCTTGTCCGAGGCTGCGGCGCGCTGATCCCACAGGTCCGTGTCGGACGTCACCTTCTTGCCGAGAACCTGCTTGGCCGCGACGACGATGCAGGCGCTCACGGCCTTCCAGTAGCTCTTGTACTGAGCCGGGGAGAGGTTCGCCCGGATCTTCCCGTTGGGGTCGCCGTCTGGGTACGGCATGCTCTCGGGGGCGTCTGGCCCCTTCGGCTGGACGTACAGCGAGAAGACCCCGAAGCCGTACTTCGCCCGCTGGGCCTTCAACGCCTCATAGTCGCCGGCTCTGCGCTTGGCCTCATCGTCGGTGAGGGGATCTTCCGGTGGCACGAAGGCGATGTACCTGAAGCCCTTCTGCTTCATGCAGTCCGCCTTGACGGACTCGAACTGGCGCCTCTTCTCCTGTGCCGTCGCGGCCGACGTCGAGGGAGGTGAGGCGCCCTTGGCAGCCGGTTCGGCGTCGCCCCCGCAGCCGCTGAGCACGGCCGTCGCAGCCAGGACCAAGGCGGACATTCTCATGGTGTTCATGATCGCTCTCCCCGTATTTCGACGTCACGCGCGCACGCGACCGCCGAGGCACCTGTACGGCTCGTGGTGGTGTCCGGCGCACCCGCCGGCGCGCGTGATCTGCTTCTTCCGTGGCTCACCTGCGAGCCGGCTACCGTCCGATCTGGCAGGTCGTGCGGGTCCGGCCACAAGCGACCCACGCGGCTGGCGCCGAGCGCTGCCGCAGCCGTCGCCCAGCCTGGACGTGCTGCGGCCCGTCGCCTGCGCCCTGGTCAGAGGCCGTGGACGCGACTGTCACGATCAGCGCCAATGTGGATCTTTCTAACATGCCCGGCAACCATACTGCGTTCAATGAAGTATGGTCAATCGCAGCCGCCTCCACGACTCCGCCCGGGTTGCACGACCAGCCCGTGGACACCTCAACCCCGCCTACCTTCGAAGAGCCGATCGATGTCTCTTGGCCGGCTGTACCGCGTCTGCGAAGATCACTCGTCGTGGACATCGACGAATTCTGGTTCCTGATCGAACAATCCGCACGAGAAACCACCAGCAAAGAGACACGTCTGAAATGGCTTCACGAGCGGTTGGCGCAACGTCCTGCCGAGGAAATCGTCGACTTCGGTGCCTGGATGCTCACGGCTCGGCGCCAGATTGACACGTGGCTGATGTGGAGTGCCGTACGCGCCCTGTACTTGGACGGATCCGACGATGGCTTCTGGTACTTCCAGATGTGGCTGGTCGGCCTGGGCCGTGAGACCTTCGAACGGGTCGTCCGTGACCCTGACACTCTGGTGGATGTGCCAGCGGTCCGGCGACTTGTCGTCATGACGCAGAAACGGCAGTCGTGGACCAACGATGACTGGCCCACGTTCGAAAGCCTGGATTACGTAGCCATGTCGGCTTGGGAACAAGCGACAGGCAAGGGACATGAGAAACTGTCAGAAGCCCTCAGGTCTCGCGGCTTCGAATTGTTCGCGCTGCCCAATCCTACGGACGAGGCATGGGAGCTCGACAATGCGGAAGAGTCGGCTCGCAGGCTCCCTCGGACACACCGATACATGCGCGAGCTTTACAGCCGCCGCACTTAGACCACGAGGTCTATGCCGTTGTCGCCGAGTTCCGGCAGGCAGAGAAGGACACCGGGGCGCCCACCTGCTGCTGGACGCCAGATGCGGCACAGCTTCGTCTCGCTGCTGTCCCACTCCGGAGGCCGACTGAAAGACATCGCCCGCCTCGTTGGCCACAGTGGCACCACTGTGGCACCACTGTCACCGAAGCCGTCCACCGTAAGCAGATCCGCTCCATACTCCTGCGAGGAACTGCGGCGATGGACGCCCTCTTCACTCAGTTAGTCACTCACCAACGCGAAAGGGTGCCACCCAAGAAGAGTGACACCCTGCTCGACCAGTAAAGAATCTGGTCGGGACGACAGGATTTGAACCTGCGACCCCTTGACCCCCAGTCAAGTGCGCTACCAAGCTGCGCTACGTCCCGGTCGTGTCGGCCGCCCCTCTGCGGGGCGGGACGTCATAACCTTAGCGCACATCGGAGGTGCACGCGTACACGTGAAGCGGGAGCGGAGGCGGCCAGGTGGGGCGTAAGCCGACCATTGATCGGAAGGAGTTGGCGCGGCTGGTCACCGAGGGCAGGAGCGTTCAGGAGCTGGCCGCGCACTTCGGGGTCAGCGAGTCCGGGGTGCTGCAGGCGAAGCGGGCGGCCGGGCTGGCCAAGCCGATGCTCGACCACAGTGCCGCCCTCCCCTGGAAGCTGGCCCGCGCGCACTCCCAGTCCGGGCCCGCCACCAATCTGCGCAACCTGTCGGCGGCGGCGCAGGGCAAGCCGCCGGCGGCCGAGCGGTTGAACACCGCGCTGCGGTGGGCGCAGCGGCTCGTCGACTCCGGCCTCGACATACGGTACGACGCCGCCGAAGGGTTCAGCGAGATCCCGGCTCCGCCGTCGGATTCCCACATCGCGAACGTGCTGGACGCGGCCAGGAAAGCGCTCGAAGCCCGCTGAGGCGGGGGTTTCGGCCCGCCCTTCGAGGGCAGTCTCCGGTCTCAGCACAGAGACCGGAGGCGAACATCATGACCACCTGGACCTGGGTGGCCGTCGTCGTGGTCGCGGTGATGGCGCTCACCGCAGCGAGGTACCCCGTGCCGCAGCGGAAGCGCCGCACCCGGCTCCGCGAACGCGTTCGGCTCTGACGAGTACGAACTCCGGCAGCCCCTGGTGCACTGCCGGCGTGCTGTTCGAGGAGTTACCGCAGACACCACGCGAGGACGGTGAAACGATATGAGCAGCGACGAGCTGAAAGTGCCGTCGCAACGTCAGAACACGACCGATTCGCCACACCGCGACCGCCTCATTGAGGCCACCAGCACCACCGAGCGCGATCGGCTCATCGACCCCAGCGAGGGCGACGGTCCCAATGCCGTCTCTCGCCCTTCACGAGACCCCAAAGATCCCAAAGATCCCACAGCGTCCACGGGGCTCACCGAGCGCGATGAGCTGGCCGACCGTGGGCGGCTCGCCCCAGGTGTCCCGGAGGCCACGCAGGGGGCGGCGCACGTTCCCACCGACCCCATCAAACCCCACCGAACCACCATCGAACCCACGTCACACCAGGATCAGGAAACGAGGTGACATGACCATGCTCGCAGTCATCGCGGCCATCATCTTCGGGTTGGGCTTCCTACTCGACCTGGTAGGCGCGTCGATTCCCGGCGGGTTCTCCGGCATGACGTTCGTCCTGCTGGGGCTGACTCTGCTGGCTCTGCATCAGGCGGGGGTCGGCACGGCCGGTATCCGCACCGGGTCCGGCAACTGGCGCAGCCGCGCCCGCCGATAGACGGCTTAATCGAACGGCGTAATCGAACGGCCTAGTCGAAGGGTCAGGTCTTGCCAGGGAAGCGCATGACGACTGTGCTGCCGCCGTTCCCGGTCCGCAGGGTCAGCTCTGTGGCCAGCAGGCGGGCCACCTGCAGGCCCATCCCGCCCACCGCGCCGGGTCTTGGGCCGGGCTGCCACGTGCCCCCGTCGTGCACCTCGATGACCAGGTCGCCGTCGGCGACCCAGGAGCGCAGGCGCGCGTCGGCGGCCCCGTGGGTGACGGCGTTGGTGGCCACCTCGTTGACGGCGATGACGAAGTCGGCGACGGCCTCGTCGGGCATGTCGACCGCGCGGGCCTCGTCCTCGGCGAAGCGCCGCACTTCTGGCAGGTCCGGCAGCCGGAAGGTGAGTTGTCTGACGGCCGCGCCGGGCGGCGGACCCAGCATGGCCGCGCCGGGCGGCGGACCCAGCATGGCCGCGCCGGGCGGCGGACCGGTCACGGGCGCACCGGCTGGCGGTCCCAGCATGGGCGCGCCGGGTGGCGGGGCCGTGTGGCCCGACGGAGGCTCGACGTCCTCGTTCACCCGGCGACCGTCCTCGCTACTAGCCGACCAGCTCCGCCCGCAACTGGTCGAGAACCTTGCGGAGGATGCGCGAGACGTGCATCTGGGAGATGCCGAACTCGGCCGCGATCTCGGCCTGTGTCATGTTCCCGAAGAAGCGCAGCAGCAGGATGTGCTTCTCGCGGGACGGGAGCGCGTCGATGAGCGGCTTGACGGCCTCCCTGTCGACCATGGTGCTCAGGGTGTCGTCGTCCTCCGGGATGACGTCGCCGAGCGAGGCGGCGTCGTCGTCGGTGCCCAGGGGCGCGTCCAGCGAGAGCGTGCTGTACGCGGCGGAGGCGTCGAGCGTCAGCAGGACGTCCTCCTCGCTGATGTTCATCTTGGCGGCCAGCTCCGCCACGGTCGGGGACCTGCCGAGGTCCTGGCTGAGGTCCGCGACCAGCCGGTTCAGCTCGGAGCGCCGCTCCTGGTAGAGGCGGGGCACCCGGATGGCCCAGGTACGGTCGCGGAAGTGCCGTTTGACCTCGCCGGTCATCGTCACCACCGCGTAGCCCCTGAACGCGTGGCCGAGGCTCGGGTCGAAGCCGTTGACGGCCTTCATCAGGCCGACGTACGCGGCCTGGAGGAGATCCTCCAGCGGTTCGCCGCGGTAGCGGTAGCGCCGTGCGATCTCCATGGCGAGCGGCCTGTGCATCTCGACGATGCGTTCGCGCAGGCGCTCCTTGTGACTGTCGGGTGTCTGCTCCCCGGCCATCTCGGCCAGGAGTTCTTCCGCGGTCATCTCCTCGAGGACGTATTCCTGCACAGCCATCGCTGCTCCTCATATGGATCGCAGGCGGCCTCCGGCAAAGCAAAAAAGCCCATGCAGAGGCACGCCTCGCTCTGGTCTCGAGACCGAAGCCCTCTGCTGGACTTCGCCTCCAGTGTCCCCCCTGTGGCGCGAAGTATTCCTCGATCGCGCGGGACAGTAGGGTTGCTCCGTGACAATGCCGGAGAACGGCGGGGAGCCGGTGGCGGCCCTGCGCCTGACGTCGTCGACTGTCGACGGGATCACCGTGGTCAGGGTCGACGGCGTGCTCGACGCCACGACACGCGCGCAGTTCGCCGACTATCTGGCGATGGCGGGCTCACACCTGATCCTCGACCTGGCCGGGGTGACGTTCATGGACTCGCGCGCGCTCGGGCTGATCGTGCACCACTGGCAGACGAGCCTGGCGGCAGGGGCCACGTTCGCGCTGATCGGGGTTGAATACTCCAAGTCCAAGGTGATGTGGATCACGGGGCTGGCGCAGCGGCTGCCGCTCTACGACACGCTGGACGACGCGCTGGCCGCCCGCAAATAGGGTCCGAATAGGGTCAGCGGCCGGAAGACTTGCGCTGGTGCTCGTCCACCAGGAGCCTGGCGAGGTCGGCCACCTTGACCTGGTGGTGCTGGGAGATCCGGCGCAGCTCCTCGAAGGCGGCCTCGGCGGTGCAGCCGCTGGTCTGCATGATGAGGCCCTTGGCCTGGTCGATGACCGCCCGTCCCACCAGGGCCTCCTGGAGCTGCGCGGCGTCGGTACGCACCTCCTCGAACTCCCAGATGTTCGCCATGGCCACGCCGACCTGCTCGGCCAGCATGTCGGCGAGGGATCCGGCCCCCTGGGGGGAGAACGCCCCCGGGCGTACCGAGTAGAGCCCGACGACCAGCAGCGCGGGCGGCGCCTCGATGGGCACGACGAGCGCCGAGCGCACGCCCCAGCGGGTGGCCAGCGCGTCGTAACGCGGCCAGCGCGTCTCTTTGAGCACATCTGTCACTGTGGCGCGCCCGCCGCTCTGCCTGGCCTCGATGGAGGGGCCCTCCCCCAGCTCGCGTTCGCCCTCGACGAGCAGGATCAGCTCGCTGTGCGAGCCGGAGACCAGCACCCGGTGGTCGCGCCAGTGTTCGGCGGAGGCCCCTGAGCAGCCGGGTACGCCCGCCGCCAGCGCCGTGGTGAGACCGCGCAGCACGCTCTCCGTCGAGGTGCCCTCGCCCAGCCGGCCCAGCGCGGCGAGCTCGCGGGCGAGACCGGGGGTGATCATAGCGGTCGATTCCATGGTGAAAGGGTTCTACCCGGCCGATTCCATAGCAAGATGCTTCTACCCCTTATGGCTGGCATTATCCCGGGTGGCGTAGCGTCAGACCATGACCATGCCGGACCTCGAACACGCCCTGGACGCGCTGACCGCACGCGTGTCCTCGTTGCATGACGCGAGGGCCGCATACCCGGCCGACCTGGCGCCCACGCTCGACGCCGCGCTGGCCGAGCTCGACACCGCCGCCGAGTTGCTGGCCGAGGCCCGCGAGGAGCTGCGCAAGGCCCCCAAGCGCGCGGGCGGCAGGAAGGACGGCACGCAGCGGGAGCTGAAGCTGCTGCGCCAGCTCCTGCGGGCCTTCCCGGTGCCGGTCATCGTGCTCGACGGCGGCGGCGTGGTCAGGCGGATCAACCCCGAGACCGCGCGCCTGCTGGGCAGCCCCGACGGCTATCTCGTGGGCCGGTCGTTCCCGCTGCTGGTGGACGTGTCGCGGCGGGCGGCGTTCCGCTCGCACCTGACGTCGGTGCTGCAGACCGGGCAGCCGACGGCGTTCGAGACCCGGCTGGCGCACCAGGGGCGCACGCACACCGTGCAGCTCGCGCTGACCAGGCTGACGATGCCGGGCGAGCCGCAGCAGATGGTGGCGGCGGTGGCGCTGCCGACCGAGGTGCGGCTCCCCGAGCCGAGCGCGCGGCGGGCCGAGCTGACCGACGGCGTGCTGCTGCTGGCCGCGGCCAGGCGGCAGGACCTGCTGACGCGGATGGCCGGGCTGCTACTGGACGAGGAGGCGCTGCTGCGCCCGGTCGCGCTGCAGCGGGCGATGCGGCTGCTGGCGGCGGAGTGGGCCGACTGGGTGATCGCCGACATGGTACGCGACGGGATCCCGCGCCGTTCGGCCGTCATGGCGCCGAAGGACCACCCGCTGGGCGACCTCGTACGGCAGGTGGAGTCGGCCGATCCCGCGGGCGGCCAGGTGGTGTCGCAGGTGCTGGAGCGTGGCTCCGGCGTCGTGCTGGAGATGGTGGACGACGAGACGCTGCTCGGCTTCTGCGCCGAGGGGCCGCTGCTGACGGCGATGGGCGCGGGGTCGCTGGTGTGCGTGCCCATCGGGCGTTCCGACGGCGTGCTGACGCTCGTGCGTACGCACGACAAGCCCCCGTACGCGCTGGCCGACCTGGCCGTCATGCAGGAGGTGGGCCTGCAGATCGGCCTGGCCGTACGCGCGCAGGGCAGCTTCCAGAGCCGTTCGCGGGCCGCGGACGCGCTGTCGGCCAGCGTCGCCCCGCGCAACCTGCCCGACGTGCCCGGCTACGAGGCGGCGGCCGTCTACCACCCGGGGGCGTCGGTGGGGGCCGAGTTCTACGACGTGTTCCCCGTCGCGCACGGGTGGGGGTTCGCGCTGGGCGGGGCGGCGGGCAAGGGCGAGGAGGCGGCCTCGGTCAGCGCCATGGTACGCGGCGGCCTGCGGGTGCTCAGCACCTGGGAGTCCGATCCCGACCTGGTGATGCGCAAGGTCAACGAGGCCCTGGTCGCGCAGGGCACCGGCATGTTCGTGATGGCGGTGGCGGGGTTCGTCAGAGGGCGCGAGATCCGGCTGTCGTCGGCCGGGCACCATCCGGCGGCGATGCTCCAGCCGGACGGCGGTGTGCGCTTCACCGCGGGCGGCGGGGTGCCGCTGGGCATCTCGCCGGAGGCGGAGACCGAGGTGGAGACGCTGACGGTGGCCGCTGGGGAGACGCTCGTGCTCTATTCGGAGGGCCTGGTCTCCTCACGCGACGAGCGCGGCGAGCCGTACGGGGAGGAGCGGCTGGCCGACGTGCTCAGCCGGTGCGCGGGGCAGTCGCCGTCCACCGTGGTCAAGACGGTGGAGGCGGACCGGCACGCGTTCTCGGGCGGCCTGGTTTGGGATGAGATCGTGGTTTTCGCGCTCCGAGGTGTCTGATCTGCGGTGGTTTGCGATCGCCGGATACCTGGGTATGGTCGAAATCGGAGAACGACGTGCCTAAGACGCAGGCACACCTTCGAGGCTTTCCACGCTGAGGTGTGCCATGAATATCGCGATCGTCGCTTCCGCCCACGGCAACCAGCGCCATCGCATCGTGTCGGTAGCCCGCGAGCTGGGCCGTGAGCACCACGTCACCATCTACTCCCGCCGTGACAACGCGGAGGGCAAGCCCAAGACGCGGGTGGCCCCGGGAGTCACGCTGGAGAACATCGACGTGGGCCCGGCCAAGGAGCTGGCGGCCGACGACCTGGTGCCGTACCTCAACGAGGTGGGCAACCAGCTCATGCGGCGCTGGAGCCAGGACCTTCCGGACGTCATCCACGCGCACTCGTGGACCGGCGGGCTGGTCTCGGTGGCGGGGGCCGAAGGGCTGGGCGTCCCGGTGACGCAGACGTTCCACACGGTCGACGCCACGCACCTGGAGCTGGAGCGGGCGCTCGGCCGCCGGGCCGACGCGGTCATCGCCGGCTCGGGTGACGAGGAGTCGGCGCTGATCCGGCTGGGGGTGCCGCGCGGCAACATCGCCGTGGTGCCGTACGGCGTGGACACGGAACGCTTCCAGCGCCGTGGCCCGATCGCCACGCGCGGCACGCGCAAGCGCCTGCTGCACCTGGGGCCGCTGACGATCGAGCGCGGTGCGCACACCGTCGTACGCGCGCTGCAGGGCCTCGACGACGTCGAGCTCGTCATCGCGGGCGGGCCCGAGCCCGAGGAACTCGACGAGGACAGGGACGCGCGCCGCCTGCGCGCGCTGGCCGACCAGCTCGGCGTGGCCGACCGGGTGACGCTGCTCGGCCAGGTGAAGCGGGCCGCGGTGCCCAAGCTGATGCGCAGCGCGGACGCCGTGGTGACGGTGCCGCGCGAGGCCGTGACAGGGGTCGTCGCACTGGAGGCGATGGCCTGCGGCGTGCCCGTGATCGCCTCTGCCGTGGGCGCCCACCTCGACTCCATCATCGACGGCGTCACCGGCCTGCTGGTGCCGCCGGACCGGCCCGCGCGCACCGCGCGGCTGGCCCGCGAGCTGCTGTACGACCCCACGCTGCGGACCGCGCTCGGCTACGCGGGCGCCGACCGGGCGCGCTCGCGCTACTCGTGGGAGCGGGTGAGCCAGGAGCTCGTACGGGTCTACGAGGCCACCCTCGCCTGACCGTTCCCCCCGCGCGCCTCCCGTCGGAACCCCGGCAGGCGGCGCGATGCCCGGACCGGCTCGGGGTGTGCCGGTCCTGCGCGTGTGAAGATCGAGGGGCGCCGGGCGATGAGTTTCCGCCGCCGCACCGGTCTGCACAGCAGACGCGAAAAAGGAGCCTTCACATGTCCCACACCCTTGAGGTGCCCGGCGCCGTCCTGCACTACGACGTGCGCGCGGCCGAGGCGAGCGGCAGGCCGGTCCTGCTCATGATCGGGTGCCCGATGGACGCCACCGGGTTCACCGCCCTGGCCGGTCTCTTCCAGGACCGTACGGTGGTGACGTACGACCCGCGCGGCATCGGCCGGAGCGAGCGGACCGACGACGCCCGCGAGTCGACGCCCGACCAGCACGCCGACGACCTGCACCGGCTGATCGAGGCGCTCGGCGCCGGGCCGGTGGACGTGTTCGGCAGCAGCGGCGGGGCCGTCAACGGGCTGGCGCTGGTGGCCAGGCACCCCGAGCAGGTGCGTACGCTGGTCGCGCACGAGCCGCCGGCCGCCCAGGCCCTGCCGGACCGGGAGAACGCGCTGGCCGCCGTGCTGGACATCCGCCGGGCGTACGAGCGTGACGGGTTCGGCGCGGCGATGGCCAAGTTCGTCGCGGTCACCGGTCTGCGCGGCGAGATCCCCGCCGACTTCGCCGACCGGCCCGCCCCGAGCATCCCCGGGATGCCGGAGCACGACGACGGCACCGGGAACGACCCGTTGTTCGGGCAGAACCTCATCGCCGTCACCCACTACGAGCACGACTTCGGCGCGCTGCGCGCGGCCTCGACGCGGGTCGTGATCGCGGTCGGCGCCGAGTCGGAGGGCGAGATGGCGCGCCGCTCGGGCGAGGCGGTCGCCGAGCGCCTCGGTACGAAGCCCGTCGTCTTCCCCAGCCACCACGGCGGCTTCATGGACGGCGCGTTCGGCATGGCCGGCGAGCCGGAGGCGTTCGCCGTCAGCCTGCGTCAGGTCCTCGACGACTAGCCTGCCGCCGCCGGACCCCGGGCCGCCTTCAGGCCCCGGGGTCGGGGACGAGCAGGTGGGCCGCCTTGAGGCCCAGGTGCACCGCCAGCCGGTCGTCGCCGTCGGAGAGGTCGCGGTGTGTGAGCCGTTCGGCCTTGCCCAGCCGGTAGTAGAGCGTCTGGCGGTGCACGCCCAGCTCGGCGGCCGTCTTCTGGACATGCCCGCCGCGGTCGAGGTAGACCTCCACGGTCTGGGCCAGCTCGGCGTCGAGCGCCGCAGTCTCGGCGGCCAGCTCGCGCAGGTCGGCCTGGCCGAGGCGAGCCAGCAGCCGGTGCACGCCCAGGTCCTCCCAGCGGGCGACCGGCCCGTAGCGGGGGAAGTGCTCGGCGACGCGCAGCGCCTGGCGGGCCTCCCGCCAGCTCAGCCAGGCGTCGGCCGGGTCGGACCGGGCGGCGCCGATGCCGGCCGCGGTGCCGTACGCGCCGCGCATGGTCTGGGCCACCTCACCCGCGAGGTGGGCGGGGGCGAGCAGGGCGACCGGCGAGCCGGGCCTGGCCAGGACGCCGCGCGGCAGCGTCCAGAGGGCGGCCACGCGCTCCTGCGACTCGCGTACGGCGATGGCCGCCACCGGGCCGGTCACCTCCAGCGAGACGCCGGCGCGTTCCTCGGGGTCGGCCGAGAACAGGGCGCGCAGGCCGCGTCCGAGGTCCTGCCTGCTCCTGGCCTCCTGCGCGAGCTCGGCGGCGGCCCTGGCCACCAGCGGCGCGGCGGCGGCCAGCCGCGCGTCGGGCAGCTCCCCCGAGTCGAGCAGCCACAGGTAGCCGTAGGTGACGTCGGCGTGGCGCAGCGGCCAGCAGACTCTGGCCAGCACCTTCAGCTCGGCGTCGGCGGGGATCCTGACCGGGCCGCCGGCGCGGGCGATGCCGTAGCGCTCGAAGTAGTCGCGCACCTCGCCGCTGGCCCGCCGGCGCAGGATCGACTCCTGGCGGACCGTGTCGATGTCGCCGTGCTGCGCGCCGTAGGCCAGCAGCCGGAACGAGCGGTCCTCCAGCGTCGCGGACGCCCCCAGGCGGGCGGCGATCTCGTCGACGATCTCTTGTAGGTCTGCCGAGTTGTGCATTTGTACGACAGCCTCCCACACCCGGCGTTACGCGCGTCGATGGCCCCCTCTGAGCTGCGTTTTTACACTTGGACACATGCTGGGTCAACTGCTGCTCGCCGCTTCCAGGAGCGGTGCCGTACGCCGCGCCGTGTCGGGCTTCACGCCCACGAAGAAGGTCGTGAAGCGGTTCGTCGCGGGAGAGAGCGTCCAGGAGGCCCGCGACGCCGTCGAACGGCTGCGCGACGCCCGGCTCGCCGTGACCGTCGACCACCTCGGCGAGGAGACCCTCGACGCGCGGGCCGCCGAGGCCACCGCCGGCGCCTACCTCACGCTGCTCCGGGCGATCAGGCCGCTGGGGCTCGGCTCCCGGGGCGAGGTGTCGGTCAAGCTGTCGGCCGTCGGGCAGCGGCTCGACGACACCATGGCGCTCGAGCACGCCCGCGAGATCTGCGCCGCCGCCGCGGCCGGCGGCTCCACCGTCACGCTCGACATGGAGGACCACACCACCGTCGACTCGACGCTGTCGATCCTGCGCAAGCTGCGGGAGGACCATCCGGCGACGGGCGTGGCGATCCAGGCGTACCTGTTCCGCAGCGAGCAGGACTGCCGCGACCTGGCCTCGGAGGGCTCCCGCGTACGGCTGGTCAAGGGCGCCTACCGCGAGCCCGCCTCGGTCGCCCACCAGGGCAGGGCCGCCGTCGACAGGGCGTACGCGCGATGCCTGCGCATCCTCATGGCGGGGCAGGGGTACCCCATGGTGGCGACGCACGACGACCGCATGATCGCGATCACGGAGCTGCTCGCCGACCGGTTCGGGCGGGCGATCGGCGACCACGAGTTCCAGATGCTCTACGGAATCAGGACCGACCGGCAGGAGGCCCTGGCCGGGGCCGGTCACACGGTCCGCGTCTACGTGCCGTACGGAGACGACTGGTACGGCTACTTCATGCGCCGCCTGGCGGAGCGGCCGGCCAACGTCGCCTTCTTCCTTCGTGCCCTTGGGGGTAAGTAAATGGATGCCATCAGCAACGTTCCCGTGCCCGCGAACGAGCGCGTGTACGGCTACGCGCCCGGCAGCAGCGAGCGGGCGGCGCTGGAAGACCGCATCAAGGAGCTGGCCGGGTCGTCGCTCGACCTGACCATGACGATCGGCGGCGAGCAGCGCCTCGGCGGCGGCGCCCCCATTGACGTGGTTCAACCGCACAACCACGCCTCTGTCCTGGGCCGTACCAACGACGCTACGGCCCAGGACGTGCAGGACGCCGTCGACGCGGCGCTGCGGGCCGCGCCCGCCTGGCGGGCGTTGCCGTTCGACGAGCGGGCGGCGATCTTCCTGAAGGCGGCCGACCTGCTGTCGGGCCCGTGGCGGGCGACGCTGAACGCGGCGACCATGCTGGGCCAGTCGAAGTCGGTGCAGCAGGCGGAGATCGACGCGGCCTGCGAGCTGATCGACTTCCTGCGGTTCAACGTGGCCTATGCCCGTCAGCTCTACGCCGACCAGCCGATCTCGTCGCCGGGCGTGTGGAACAGGATGGAGTACCGGCCGCTCGAAGGGTTCGTGCTGGCGATCACGCCGTTCAACTTCACGGCCATCGCCGGGAACCTGCCGACGTCGGCCGCCCTGATGGGGAACGTCGTCGTCTGGAAGCCGTCGCCCACCCAGCAGTTCGCCGCGCACTTCACGATGCGGCTGCTGGAGGCGGCCGGGCTGCCCCCCGGGGTGATCAACCTGGTCACCGGCAACGGGCAGGCCGTCTCCGAGGCCGCGCTCACCCACCCGGCGCTGGCCGGCGTCCACTTCACCGGCTCGACCGCGACGTTCCAGCACCTGTGGCACACGATCGGCACGAACATCTCCGGCTACCGCACCTATCCGCGCCTGGTCGGGGAGACCGGCGGCAAGGACTTCGTGCTCGCCCACCCCTCCGCCGACCCGGCGGTCCTGACCACGGCGCTGGTCAGGGGCGCGTTCGAGTACCAGGGGCAGAAGTGCTCGGCCGCCTCGCGGGCGTACGTGCCGCGCTCGGTCTGGAACCGCCTGCGTGACGACTTCGTCTCCGCGGCCGAGTCGCTGACCGTGGGCGACGTCACGGCCGACGTGTCGACGTTCATGGGCGCGGTCATCGACGGCCGGGCCTTCGCCAAGCACAAGGAGGCCATCGACCGGGCGCGGGCGGCCTCGAACATCGACGTGCTCACCGGCTCGTACGACGACTCCGTCGGCTACTTCGTCAAGCCGACCATCGTGGAGTGCGCCGACCCGGCCGACGAGATGTTCGTCAAGGAGTACTTCGGGCCGATCCTCGGCGTGCACGTCTTCGAGGACCGCGACTTCGACACGGTGCTCGACCAGATGGAGGGCATCGCCCCGTACGCGCTGACCGGGTCGATCGTCGCCCAGGACCGGTACGCGATCGCCGCCGCCTCCGAGCGGCTGCGCTTCGCGGCGGGCAACTTCTACGTCAACGACAAGCCGACGGGCGCGGTCGTGGGCCAGCAGCCGTTCGGCGGCGGGCGCGCCTCGGGCACCAACGACAAGGCCGGCTCGATCTTCAACCTGACGCGCTGGGTGAGCGCCCGCGCGATCAAGGAGACGTTCGTGCCGCCGACCGACCACCGTTACCCGCACATGGGCTGAACCCCTCCTCAGCCCATCTACGGCGAGAGCCCCCGGCCTGCCCCGGGGGCTCTCGGCGTTCCGCCCCGGGCGCGGCGCCCCTCTGCTTCGCCGGTGGACGTGGCGTAATGTGCAATGACCGTGTCGTTGACGCCATGGGCGGGCCCCGCCCAGCATGAAGACATGCAACGACGGGTCCTGATCGTCGTCTTCCCCGGGTTCCAGCTCCTCGACATGGCCGGCCCTGCCGACGTGTTCGCCACGGCCGGGCTGCTCGCGCCGGAGCACCCGTACGCGGTGGAGGTGGTGGCGCCGGGGGGCGGGGCCGTACCGGCGGGCAACGGCGTCACGGTGACCGCCGCCGCGCTCGGCGAGACCACGGGCCCGGTCGACACGCTGCTGGTGGCGGGCGGTCCCGCGCTGCCCGCGCGGCTGGCCGACCGGGAGCTGGTCGCGGGCGTCGCCCGTCTGGCCGCCGGCGCCCGCCGGGTCGCCTCGGTCTGCAACGGCGCGTTCCTGCTGGCGGAGGCCGGGCTGCTGGACTGCCGCCGGGCCACCACGCACTGGCTGTCGGCCGGGGAGCTGCAGAGCCGGTACGCGGGCGTCGAGGTGGACGCCGAACCCCTCTACATCGAGGACGGCCACGTCTGGACCTCCGCCGGCGTGCTGTCGGGCGTGGACCTGGCGCTCGCGCTGGTGGCCAGGGACCACGGCCACGCCCTGGCCGGCGACGTCGCCCGCGGCCTCGTGGTCTACCTGCACCGGCCGGGCGGGCAGAGCCAGTTCAGCACGCCCATGCGGGCCATGACGCCGCGCAGCGAGCCGCTCAGGGAGTTGCAGACCTACATCGACGCGAACCCGGGCGCCGACCTGAGCGTGCCCGCGCTGGCCGTACGCGTCGGGATGAGCGCACGCCACTTCTCGCGCGTCTTCACCGAGCAGACCGGCCTGTCCCCCGGCCGGTACGTCGAGCGCAGCCGCGCCGACACCGCCAGGCGGCTGCTGGAGCTGACCGGCCTGCCCCTGGAGGCGGTGGCCAGGGAGTCGGGGCTGGGCTCGCCGGAGACGCTCTACCGCGTGTTCCGTCGGCACTGGCGGGTCTCTCCGGGCGACCACCGCCGCAGATTTCAGTCGAAGGAAAGGTAAGACGACATGCACATCGCCATTCCGCTCTACCCCCGGTTCACGGCGCTCGACGCGGTGGGGCCGTACCAGGTGCTGTCCTTCGCGCCGGGCTGCACGGTCACGTTCGTGGCCGCGGAGCCGGGGCCCGTCGGCGACGACCACGGAACGTTCCTGCTGACCGCCACGGCCTCCTACGAGGACGTGCCCGCGCCGGACGTGATCGTGGTCCCCGGCGGCAGCGGCACCTTCGAGGCGCTGGCGGACGCGGACCTGGTCGCCTGGATCAAGCGGGCCGACCAGCACACCCGGTGGACCACCTCGGTGTGCAGCGGCTCGCTCCTGCTCGGCGCGGCCGGGCTGCTGCAGGGGCTCAAGGCGACCTCCCACTGGGCGCTGCTCGACGAACTGCGCCGTTACGGGGCCGAGCCGGTGAGCGAGCGCGTGGTCACCTCCGGCAAGACCGTGACGGCGGCGGGGGTGTCGGCGGGCATCGACATGGCGCTGACGCTGCTGGCCCAGGCCCAGGACGTGGAGACGGCGCAGAGCGTGCAGCTCCTGATCGAGTACGACCCGCAGCCGCCGTTCGACAGCGGCTCGCCCAAGTCGGCCCCGGAGGGCCTGGCCGAGCGCGCCCTCAGCCTCCTCCCCTCACCGACGCCGTCCTGACCGGCACTCCCCCGACCGACACTCTCTTGACCGACACTCCCCTGACCGACGCCGTCTGACCGATGCCGTCCTGACCGGCACTGCCCTCACAGACACCGCCCTCACAGACACCGCCCTGACCGGCGCCGCCCCCGACGACGACGGCGGCGGCGCCGCGCCGTCCGGTCCCGCGTTCAGCGGTCGCGGACGGCGCCCAGGGGGAGGACGTCGAAGTGCACGATCACGTGCCCGGCCTGCCCCTCCCCCTCGGGGTGCTCCTCCTGCCGCTCGTCCGACAGCGCCCGGTAGCGCTCCAGCACCCCGAACACCTCGTCCCGCATCCGCGCCGTCTCCTCCGCCGTGAGCCGCAGCGACCGCCGCCCGAACCCGCTGGCCTGGATCCACTCCTCCGGCGCCCGGTCGCCCTCCTGCCGCCACCGGGACAGCTCCGCGCCGCGCTGGCGTACGAGGTCGTCGAGCAGGTAGTCGAGCGCGCCGGCCGCCTCGGGGTCGGCGGGCGGGTCGCCGAAGGAGAAGCCGCCGGGCGTGACCCGCCAGTATTTCTCCTTGCCCCGCCCCATCCCCCGCACCACCTCGATCATGCCGTGCTTGGCCAGCTCCCGCAGGTGGTAGCTGGTCGCGCCGCTGTTCTGCGCCAGGAGGGCGGCGAGCCGGGTCGCCGTGGAGGGGCCGTTCTCGTCGAGAAGCTCGTAGATCCGCAGCCGCATCGGGTGGGCGAAGGACTTCAGGGCGTTCGCGTCGAGCGTACGGGCGGAGAAGCTCTTGATCTGCATCCCGTGCAAGCCTATCTTTGCAAAGAAACGTATGCACACTTTCCCTTACACACTATCGGAGTGAGACGTGGCCGGTCTTGGTCGATCGTTCGCCTTCCTGTGGTCGTCCACCGCCCTGTCCAACCTGGCCGACGGCGTGCTGAAGGTCGGGGCCCCGCTGCTGGCCGTGTCGATGACGCGCTCCCCGGCCCTGGTCTCCCTCGTCGGGGCCGCGGCCACGCTGCCGTGGCTGGTGCTGGCGCTGCACGCGGGGGCGCTGGCCGACCGGGCCGACCGCCGCCGGATCATGGTCAGGGCCAACCTCGTGCGCGCCGCGATCCTCGGCACCGCCACGCTGCTGGCCGCCCTCGGCCTGCTCAACCTGTGGCTGCTGCTGGCCGCCGTGCTGCTGGCGGGGGTGAGCGAGGTCTTCGCCGACCTCTCCGCGCAGTCCATCCTGCCCATGGCCGTCCGCACGAACGACCTGACCAGGGCGAACGGCCGCGTCTCCACGGCCCAGATGATCGGCAACGACTTCGTCGGCGCTCCCGTGGCGGGCCTGCTGGTGGTGTCGCTGCCCGCCGCCCTCTACGGGGCGCCCGCCCTCCTGTACGCCCTCGCGGGGCTGCTCCTGCTGGGCATGCGGGGCGCGTACCGGGTGGACGGCCCGCGGGAGCGGCGGCCGATGCGCGCGGAGATCGCCGAGGCCCTGCGTTACCTGTGGTCGCATCGCGTCCTGCGGAGCCTGGCGATCACCGCGGGCCTGCTCAACTTCGCCAACTCCGCCTACTTCGCCGTATTCGTGCTGTGGGCGGTCGGCGACGGGTCCGCCATCGGCCTGGCGCCCGGCGAGTACGGCCTGATGACCACCGCCTTCGCGGTCGGCGCGGTGCTGGGCTCGCTGCTGTCGGGCCGGGCGGCGGCCTGGTTCGGCGAGTTCAGGGCGCTGCTCGGCAACTGGCTGCTCAGCAGCCTGCTGCTCCTGGTGCCGGTGCTGGTGCCGTCGCCGTGGACGCTCTACCCGACGGCCGTCCTGTGGGGGCTGATCGGCGCGGCGGGGAACGTCCTGGTGATCTCGGCCCGGCAGCGGCTGATCCCGCCGGAGCTGCTCGGCCGGGTCAACTCGGCCTACCGGCTCGTCGGGATGGGCGGGATGCCGATAGGAGCGGCTCTGGGAGGCGTCGTGGCCGAGTTCGCGGGGCTCGCGGCCGTCCTCGTGGGCGCGACGGGAGTGTGTTTGGTGGGTGTCTTCCTGGTGTGGCGCGCCCTGTCGGACCAAATTTCTGGGCCTCTGACCAGCGCGCCTACACTTTCCGACATATCCAGATCACGTTAGGCACCCTAGAGCCTGGGTGGAAGTGACATGATTATCCCCGAGCTTGAGGGGATGGTATGCGGCAGATCGGCGGACGGTATCTCCTGAACGAGGAGGCCGGTCGTGGGGGTATGGGAGTCGTCTGGCGGGCGTTCGATCAGCTCCTCCACCGTACGGTGGCGCTCAAGGAGCTGACCTTGGCCGGTGAGGTCGAGATGGTGCGACGCCGGGTGTTGCGTGAGGCCAGGATGGCCGCCGGGCTGACGCATCCCAACATCGTGACGGTGCACGACCTGATCGAGGAGGGCGGCAAGCTCTGGATCGTGATGGAATACCTCGACGGGCTCTCGTTGCACCAACTGCTCTCCCAGGTGGGCACGCTGCCCGCGCAGTCGGTGGTGGCGATCGGGCAGCACCTGCTCGCGGCGTTGCGCACCGCGCACCAGGCGGGCGTGCTGCACAGGGACGTCAAGCCCGCCAACGTCATGCTGACCGGTGACCGCGTGGTGCTGACGGACTTCGGCATCGCGACCGCCGAGGGCGACATCCGCATGACGACCTCGCGGCGCCTGCGCGGCACGCCCGCGTTCATGGCTCCTGAGCGGCTGCACGGCGGCCCGGCCAGCAAGGAGGCCGACATGTGGTCCTTCGGGGCCACGCTCTACAGCGCGATCGAGGGTCAGCCGCCCTACCCCGGGCAGGACGCCGCGACGGTGCTCGGGATGGCCAGGAGCGGCCCCTACCCGCCGCCCCGGCGAGCCGGGGTGATGCGGCCGCTCATCGAGGGGCTGCTGCACCGCGACCCGGTGCACCGGTTCACGCCCGAGCAGACGGCCGGGTTGCTGGCGGGCATGCGGGCCAGCGCGTACCAGGCGGCCATCTGACGCGCCGCGTACCAAGCGGCCATCTGACGTGCGGGGCGGCGACCACCTGCCCCGGCCTGAGCGCCCGCGGAAACCTGCCGGGCGCTCGCGACAGACGACAGTGCCGTGGCTACTCCGCCTGCTGGGCGCGGGCCTCGGCCTCGGCGGCGTCCATGGCCGCCGCCTCCTCCGGCGTCGGAGCCGAGCCCCCGAGGTGGGCCGGCTGCCACCACACCCCCGGCGGCACCTCCGGATAGGTGCGCTGCGCCCGGTCGACCAGCTCCGACAGCCGCCGGTGCAGCTCGGCCGTGTGGTCGTTGACGTTTTCGCCCCGCTTGGGATAGATCGGCTCGCCCACCAGGATGGTGAGCGGCACGTGCCGCTGCAGCAGCTTGCGCGGGCGTCCCTTGGTCCACAGCCGCTGGCCGCCCCACAGCCCGACCGGGATGACGGGCGTGCCGGTCGCCTGGGCCATCCGGATGGCGCCGCTCTTGATCTCTTTGACGGTGAACGAGCGGCTGATCGTGGCCTCGGCGAAGACGCCCACCACCTCGCCCGCCTTCAGCATCCGCAGCGCCGTGGCGTACGAGCCGGCCCCGGCCCCCCGGTCCACCGGGATGTGGTGCATGCCGCGCATCAGCGGCCCCGAGACGCGGTGCTCGAACACGTCGTGCTTGGCCATGAAACGCACCAGCCGCTTCGAGGGCAGCGCGGCGAACCCGGCGAAGATGAAGTCGAGGTAGCTGACGTGGTTGCTGACCAGCACCGCTCCCCCCGACCGCGGCACGTGCTCGGTCCCCTCCATGTGGAAGCGGATGTCGAGCACGCGAAAGAGGGTCCGCGCGGCGGCGATCACCGGCGGGTACACGATCTCAGCCATGAAGCAGACCGTAACCTACTCAGGCGGGTTTGACGGTAGTCGGGAGGCTGACCATGCCCCTGACATTGCCGTGCGCCGTCCGCCTGATGCGGGTGTGGTCGATGTCGTAGCCGGGCGAGACGGCCTTCGTGAGCTCCTCCAGCGCCACCCGGCCCTCCAGACGGGCCAGCGGGCCGCCCAGGCAGTAGTGGCGGCCGGCGCCGAAGCTGATGGCGCGGGCGGTGTCGCGGCCCAGGTCGTAGACGCCGGCGTCGGGGAAGGCGGCCTCGTCGCGGTTGGCCGCGCCGATGAGCAGCCAGACCTTGGAGTCCGCAGGGACGCGGGCACCGTGCCACTCAGTCTCCCGCGTGAGGCGGCGGGCGATGCCGTGCGCCGGGGTGTCGTAGCGCAGCGACTCCTCCACCCACGGCTCGATCGCCCCGGCGAAGGCCGCGGCGCGCTGGCCGGGGTTGCGCCACGCCCAGTACCAGGCGGCGCAGAGCAGGTGGGTGGTGGTCTCCGCGCCCGCGCCGATGAGCAGGAACAGGAACGCCACGACCTCGTCGTCGGTCAGCTCGTCGTCGGCCACGAGCGCGGAGACGAGGTCGTCGCGCGGCGTGGCCCGGCGTTCGGCCACGATCGAACGGTAGTAGCCGCCGAGCGAGACGATGCCCTTGACGCCCTCCTCCGACATCTGGCCCTCGGGGTCGTAGGCGAGCACGAAGCTGGAGTCGCGCCGCACGTTCGCCCGTTCCGACGGCGGCACCCCCACCAGCTCGGAGATCACGTCGAGCGGCAGCCTGGCCGCGAGGTCACGGGCGAAGTCGAACGTCCCCCGCTCCACGGCCCGCTCGATGTGGCCGCGGACGATCTGCCTGATCATGGGTTCGAGCGCGGCCACCCGGCGCGGCGTGAAACCGCGGGAGACGGCGGCGCGCATGCGGGTGTGCTCGGGCGGGTCCATCGCGACGAACGACAGGAACCTGCGCGCGTGCCTCCCCCAGGCGCCCGGGTCCAGCAGCGGGCCGTGGTCGCTGGACAGCAGGACGTTGTCGGCGAGCGCGGCCGAGACGTCTGCGTGCCGGGACAGCGCCCAGAAGCCGAGGTCGGGGTTGTGGTAGAGCGGTGCCTGCGCGCGCAGGCGAGCGTAGACGGGGTACGGGTCGTCGTTGATCGCGGGATCGTACGGGCTGTATACGACATCCACGCCGCCCACGCTACGACGCTTGCGCGGTCGTGAAAACGGGCAGATGTTGTGACCATGAAGAAGCTCATCAACGCGGCCGACTCGGTCGTCGCGGACGCGCTCACCGGCGTGGCCGCGGCCCATCCGTCGCTGAGCGTCCGCGACCAGGTGGTCTACCGCGCCGAGGGCCCGCGCCCCGGGAAGGTGGGCCTGGTCTCAGGTGGCGGCTCCGGCCACGAGCCGCTGCACGTCGGCTTCGTCGGCCACGGCATGCTCGACGCCGCCTGCCCCGGCGAGATCTTCACCTCCCCCGCCCCCGACCCGATCATCGCGGCCACCACGGGCGTGGACGGCGGCGCCGGGGTGCTGCACATCGTCAAGAACTACACCGGCGACGTGCTCAACTTCGAGATGGCCGCGGAGCTGGTCGAGGGCGTCGAGGTGGCCAGCGTGCTGGTGGACGACGACGTCGCCGTCCAGGACTCCCTCTACACGGCGGGCCGCCGCGGCACCGGGGCGACCGTCTTCGTGGAGAAGATCGCAGGCGCGCTGGCCGAGGAGGGCGCGCCGCTGACCGAGGTGGCCGCCGTGGCGCGCGAGGTGAACGAGCGCAGCCGCTCGTTCGGCATCGCGCTGACCTCCTGCACTCCCCCGGCCGCGGGAAAGCCCATCTTCGACCTGCCGGAGACGGACGTGGAGCTGGGCATCGGCATCCACGGCGAGCCGGGGCGGGCCCGGGTGCCCGCGGCGTCGGCGCACGAGCTGGCCGGGGTGGCGATGGAGGCCGTCCACCGCGACCTGCCGCTGCGCGGCGACCTGCTCGTGCTGGTGAACGGCATGGGCGGCACCCCGCTCCTGGAGCTGTACGTGGTCTTCGCGGAGGTGGCGGCGTTCGCCGAGGGCAAGGGGGCACGCGTGGCCCGGTCGCTGGTGGGCAACTATGTGACGAGTCTCGACATGCAGGGTTTCTCCGTCTCGATCTGCCTGCTCGACGACAGGCTGACCCGCCTGTGGGACGCACCGGTCGAGACACCCGCGCTGCGCTGGGGGCGATGATGGACACCGAGTTGTTCGTGGCCTGGTTCGAGGAGGCCGCCAGGCTGATCCACCGCGACCGCGACCGGCTGACGCGGCTCGACGCGGCGATCGGCGACGCCGACCACGGCACGAACCTCGACCGCGGCCTCACCGAGGTCCGCAAGGTGCTGGCCGACTCGGCGCCGGGCTCGGCCACGGAGGTGCTGACGACGGCGGGCACGACGCTGATCCGCCGGGTCGGCGGCGCCTCCGGCCCGCTGTACGGGTCGGCGTTCCGGCAGATGGGCAAGACGCTGACGTCGCCGGTGACGCTGGCCGGGTTCGCGGGGGCGTTCGAGGAGGGCGTGGTGGCGGTCGAGCGGCTGGGCAAGGCCGCCCTGGGCGACAAGACCATGGTGGACGCGCTGGCGCCCGCCTCCCGCGCGCTGGCCCTGGCCGTACGCGACGGGGTGGGCGTGCGCAAGGCGCTCGACCAGGCGGCGCTCGCGGCCGTCGACGGCGCCAAGGCCACGATCCCCATGCAGGCCAGGCGTGGGCGGGCCAGCTATCTCGGCGAACGCAGCATCGGGCACGAGGACCCCGGTGCGGCCTCGGCGGCGCTGTTCATGGAGGCGCTGGCCACGGTGGCGGGATGACCTCCCCAGGTGGCGCCGGCCAGGCTGCGGGATGACGGCGGCGGGCAGATGTCTGTGCGATGGCGGGACGGTGTGATGGTGGGAGTCGTGCTGGTCTCGCACAGTGCGGGCCTGGCGGCCGAGGCGGTGGCGCTGGCCCGGGGCATCGCGGGCCAGGACGCGCCCCTGGCGGCGGCGGGCGGCACGCAGGACGGCGGGCTGGGCACGAGCGTGGACCTCGTCGAGGCGGCCGTACGCAGCGTCGACCGGGGCCACGGCGTGGTGATCATCCCCGACCTCGGCAGCTCGGTGCTGACCGCCCGGCTGCTGGCCGAGGCCGCACCGCGGGTGGTCGTGGCCGACGTGCCGTTCGTGGAGGGGGCCGTCGCGGCGGCGGTGGCGGCGGGTGCGGGCGCTCCGCTGGCCGACGTCCTGGCCGCGGCAGAGGAGGCCCGCACCTACCGCAAGCTCTGACCCCACACCCCCCGAGCCGCCACCTGACCCCCCGGCCCCGCAGTGACCCCTCAGTGGCCTTTGAACGCCTCCTCCAGCCACCACGAGCCGTGTTCGCGCGTCACCTTGGCGTGCACCAAGAGCGGCCGGTCGCGCGGCCCGTCGAGCCACTCCGACACGCCCGCCAGGTCCGCCCGCCGGGTGACGGTCACGGCGGCCAAGCCGTGGCCCCTGGCGATGGCCGCCAGGTCGGCCGGGGGGAACGTGACGGTGCCGAGCGGGTGACCGTGCGGGCCGAAGTGGTGCACCTCCGCCCCGTACGCCTCGTCGTCGTAGACCACGATCACCATGGGAAGCCCGAGCCGGACCACGGTCTCCAACTCGGCCAGGCCCATGAGGGCGCCGCCGTCGCCCAGCGCGGCCACCGGGAGCCGGTCGGGGCGGGCCAGGGCCGCGCCGATCGCCGTGGCCAGACCGAGCCCGATCGACTGGAACGCCTGGGTGAAGCAGAAACCGCCCTCGTCCGGGACGTCCATGAACATCGACGGGTAGCCCATGAAGTTCCCCGAGTCGATGGCGAGGACGCGTTCGCTCGGCAGGAGGCCGTCCAGGGCGATCGTCAGCGTCCGGGGGTCGATCCTGCCGTCGCCGCTCTCGTCCTCGTACGGGACCGCCTGCCAGCGTCCCTCGTCCCGGATGCGGGCGGCCAGCGCGGGCGAGCGGTGGCCCGCCTTCCCTGACGTGAGACGCGCCGCCACCGACCGGGCGACGTGCGCCACGTCGCCCACCACGCCCAGGTCGGCCGGGACGTGCGTCTTGAGCGCCGCCGCGTCGAGGTCGACCTTCGCCACCGTCGCGCCGGGTGAGATGAGGGAGCCGTGGCGGGTGGTCCACATGTTCAGGGCACACCCCCAGGCGACGACGAGGTCGGCGGCCCGGATCAGCTCGGCGGTCAGGGGCGTGGCGAAGCCGCCGGACACGTCGAGGTCCCACGGGCTGCCCCGGAAGAGCCCCTTGGCCACCGCGGACGTGGCCAGCAGCGCGCCCGTCCGCTCCGCCAGATCCACCAGCTCCCGCCGCGCGTGCCGGGCGCCGCGCCCGGCCACGAACACCGGCCGCTCCGCCGCCGCCAACGCCCCGGCCAGCTCGGCGACGCCGCCCACCGCCTCCTCACCGGGCGACCGCCCATCCGCGCCGGACGACGACGGGGACGACGACAGGGACGACGACAAGGGCCGGGCGGGAAGGTCGAGAGGACCGTCGTACGGGGCCGCCTGGACGTCGAGGGGCAGGTTGAGCAGCACGGCGCGGCGCTCCTCCACCGCCACCCGGTATGCCGCCACGACCTGCGTCACGGCCTGCGCGGTCCCCGTGACCCGCATCGGCACCGCGCCCACCGCCGCCGCCAGCCCCGCCTGGTCGATGTGGAAGTTCGACCGCGCCTCCGTGGCCTCACCTGCCACGACGATCAGCGGGGTGCGGCTCTTGGCGGCCTCGGTGAGGCCCGTCATCGCGTTGGTGAGCCCCGGCCCTTGGTGCACCGACACGATCCCGGTCCGTCCGCTCATCCTGGCGTACGCGTCGGCCATGGTGGCGGCCCCGCCCTCGTGGCGGGCGGCGACGAAGCGCGCGCCGGAGGCCACGAGGGCGTTGGTGACGTGGAAGTTGCCGCTGCCGACCACCCCGAAGACGGTCTCCGCGCCGCAGGCGGCCAGGGCCCGGCCGACGGCCTCGGCGACGATCAACGTTCCACCAGGGCGAGCACGCGTACCGGGCTGCCCGAGCCGCCCACGATGGGCAGCGGCGGCGCGACCACGACGGCGCCGGTCACCGGCAGGCGGTCGAGGTTGCGGAGCTGGGTCAGGCCGTACTTGCCCGCGCCCAGCAGGAAGGAGTGGCAGGGGAAGGCCGGGTCGAAGGAGTGCGCGGCGCCCGCGTCGGTGCCCACGGTCTCGACGCCGATGCCGAGTACGGGGGTCTCGGACGCCAGCCAACGGGCGCACTCCACCGAGACACCGGGGGTGTGGGGCCCGGTCTCGTCGGCGTTCAGGAAGGCGGCCTGGTCGGTGGAGCGGGCGTCCCAGCCGGTGCGGTAGAGCAGCCAGCCGCCGTCGGGGAGCGGGCCGTTGACCCGCTCCCACTCCTTGACGTGGTCGACCTGCAGGAGGAAGTCGGGGTCCTTGGACGCCTCGGCGGCGAGGTCGAGCACCACGGCGGGCGCGATGAGGCTGCGCGCGGGCACCTCGGAGACGTCCTGGCCGTCGCGGGCGGTGACCCAGTGGACGGGCGCGTCGAAGTGCGTGCCGGTGTGTTCGCCCAGGTGGAGGTCGTTCCAGTACCAGGCGGGGCCGCGGTCGTCGTAGCGGCTGATCTCCTCCAGGCGGAACGGGATCGTGTTGCCGAACGGCTCGGGCAGTTGGAGGACCGGCGTGTCCGCCGTCAGGGGCGCGGTCAGGTCGATCACCTCGATCGCCCCGCTGCGTACGCTGTCCACAAAGCTCTGCAACACCGACATTTCTTCCTCCTTGGTGGGCTGAGCGCATCCTCCTACGCCCGCTCTACCAGTGCAAACACCGCTGTCAGCGGAGGAGTGGCGGCCCGGCGGGCCCGTCCGGGGGTGCCGGGCGGCCTCAGGCGCCGCCATTCCGCCCGAGCAGATCCTGTTCCGGTTGGCCCTGCGCGGGAGGGGTCTGGCCCGGCGGCGTCTGACTGGGTGGGGTCTGACCGGGTGGGGTCTGGGGCGGCGTCTGACCAGGAGGGGTCTGGCCAGGGGGCGTCTGCGCGGGAGGGGTCAGGCCGGGCGGCGTCTGGCTGGGGATGGTCTGCTGCGGCGGTGTCCCGGCGGGAGGGGTCGGGCCGGGGTCGGAGGGGAGAGGGTCCTGCGGCAGGGCGGGCTCGGTCTCCGTCACCGTGACCGTGGGCGCGGGCTCCGCGGCCGTCGTCTGCGCGCCGAAGCCCACGAACACGCCCAGCAGGAAGCCCAGCAGCGCGGCCAGCCCCGCGACGAGCACGATGATCGGCGGGCTGCTCGTCGCCGGAGGGTACGCAGGGTACTGGTCAGGGGGAGGGGGCCCGTACATCACGGACCAAGCCTGCCATCCCTGTCAACGACGGAGATAGTCGTCAGCGATGCAGATAGTCAACGAGCGACGCCTTCTCCGTCTCCAGCTCCTCGATGGCGCTCTTGACCACGTCGCCGATGCTGACGATGCCGACGAGCCTGCCGTTCTCGACGACGGGCAGGTGACGGAAGCGCTGCGTGGTCATCGTGCGCCGGACCGAGTCGACGTTCTCGTGCGGCCCGACCGTGGTGACCTCGGTGGTCATGATGGCCGAGACCGGCAGGTCGAGCACGGCCGCGCCGCGGTCGTGCAGGCGGCGCACGACGTCACGCTCGGAGACGATGCCCCCGATGGTGACTCCGTCGGAGGAGACGACGACGGCTCCGATGTTGTGCCCGGCCAGCTCGGCGAGCAACTCCCGGACGGTCGCCCCAGGCGCCACGGTCGTCACGTCACTGCCTTTGTTACGAAGGATCGTTCCGATGAGCATGTGCACCACCTCTTTCCCTCATAGTTCCAAGCCTGCGTCCAGGCAAACAAGGCGGCGGGCGGGGAGTCAAGCCGGGGCCACGTAGGCTGCTCCCGTACCGAACACCGGATCGACACCCGAGGACCGCCGCATGAACGAGCCGCTCAACATCGGAAGCCACGATCTGCCCATCACCGACGAACTGGCCGCGTTCATGCGCACCGGCTGGGCGCGGGAGAGCAGGGCCGAGGTGAGCGCGCGGCCGATCGCGCCGTGGGCGGCCAAACGGCGGGCCACGCTGGCGCAGCGCTTCCCCGGCGAGCGGCTGGTGATCCCGGCGGGCACGCTGAAGGTGCGCAGCAACGACAGCGACTACCGGTTCCGGCCGCACAGCGCGTACTCGTACCTGACGGGCGCGAGCGAGTCGGACGACGTGCTGGTGATCGAGCCGTCCGGCCAGGCGGTCCTGTACGTCCGGCCGCGCGCCCCCCGCGAGGAGGGCGAGGAGTTCTACCGCGACCGCCGCTACGGCGAGTTCTGGGCCGGTCCGCGCCCCGACCTGGCCGAGGCCGCGGAGCTGTACCAGATCGAGTGCGCCCACATCCGCGATCTCGAGCTGGCGGGCCCGGCGCGGGTGCTGCGCGGGGTGGACGCCTCGGTCGACGCGGAGGTGCCGCGGGGCGCGGATGACGACGAGCTGGCGGCGTTCCTGTCGGAGATGCGGCTGGTCAAGGACGAGTGGGAGCTGGGCGAGCTGCGCTCGGCCGTGGAGGCGACCGTACGCGGCTTCGAGGACGTCGTACGCGCGCTCCCCCAGGCCCTCGGTCACCCGCGCGGCGAGCGGTACCTGGAGGGCGTGTTCGGGCTGCGTTCGCGGCTGGAGGGCAACGCGGCGGGCTACGAGAGCATCGTGGCCTCAGGAGCGCACGCCTGCGTGCTGCACTGGATCCGCAACGACGGCGCCCTGACCGCCGGTGACCTGCTGCTGCTGGACGCGGGGGTGGAGGCCGACACGCTCTACACGGCCGACGTCACCCGGACGTTCCCGCTGTCGGGCCGGTTCGGCTCGGTGCAGCGGCAGGCGTACGAGCTGGTCTACGAGGCCCAGACCGCGGCCATCGCCACGCTGCGGCCCGGCGCCCGGTTCCGTGACTTCCACCTGGCGGCCATGCGCGTCATCTGCGACGGCCTGCGCGACTGGGGCCTGCTCAAGCAGTCGACCGACGAGCTGATGGAGACGGGCCTCTACCGGCGTTACACGTTGTGCAGCAGCGGCCACATGCTCGGCCTCGACGTGCACGACTGCGCGAAGGCCCGGGCGGAGGTCTACCTGGACGGCGTACTGGAGGAGGGCCACGTGCTGACCGTGGAGCCGGGTCTCTACCTGCAGCCCGACGACCTGACCCTGCCGGAGGAGCTGCGCGGCATCGGCATCCGCATCGAGGACGACCTGGTCGTCACCGCCGACGGCGCCACGATGCTGTCCGCCGGGCTCCCCCGGCACCCGGACGAGATCGAGACGTGGATGGCCGCCCTCTCGTGACGACCCCGCCCGCACGACGGCAATAGGTAATGAGCCTGTCACGTTTAGTGCCCGGCTGACAAGGCGCGACCCGGCCCTCATACCTTTTCCGCAAATTCTCACTAAAGCATCGACTGCTGGACAGCCCGTCAGTAGCGTTGCCACTCCGTAGGCGGCGGAGGTGGTGATGGCCTGGTCCGGGCACGTCGGACGCCGGGCCGGCTCGGCCCTCGGCCAGGTCGGAGACCTGTTCGTCATCGTGCTGGAGGGCCTGCGCCGGAGCTGGGACGTCCGGCACTGGTGGTGGGAGTTCGTCGGCCAGTGCTGGTTCCTGGCCCGTGTCACCAGCGTCCCCGTGCTGCTGGTCTCGCTGCCGCTGGGCGCCACCGTGGCGTTGCAGGTGGGCGAGCTGGCCCGGCAGCTCGGCGCCGGCTCCGCCACCGGCAGCGCCGTCTTCGTCGGCCTCGTCCGCGAGGTGGCCCCGCTGGCCAGCGCGCTGCTCATCGCCGGGGCCGGCGGCAGCGCGATGACCTCCGACATCGGGGCCCGCCACATCCGCGACGAGCTGAGCGCGATGGAGGTCATGTCGGTCAACCCGATCCACCGCCTGGTCACGCCGCGCATGTGGGCCGCCAGCACGATCGCGGTGTGCCTGTGCCCGCTGGTCATCGTGGCAGGCGCGGCCGGCGGCTACTTCTTCAACGTGATCGTGCAGGGAGTCACGCCTGGCGCGTACTTCGACGGGGCGCTGTCGCTGGTCGTCGCCTCCGACCTGTACGTCACGCTGTTCAAGGCGTGGATCTTCGGGTTCGTCGCGGCCGGCGTGGCCTGTTACAAGGGCATGACGTGCGCCACCAGCCCGGTCGGGGTGGGGCGGGCGGTCAACCAGTCGACCGTGGTGACGTTCATGCTGGTGTTCGCGTCCAACTACGTGATCTCGGCCGTGTACTTCCTGGCCTACCCGCCGAGGTCGCTCTGATGGGGACACCGTGACCGGCGCCAGGACGGCCGGCCTCGCCCTCAGGGGGCGGGACGTCGCCGAGCGGTTCGCCGCGCT
Source organism: Nonomuraea antimicrobica (assembly GCF_039536965.1). Classification (NCBI taxonomy): domain Bacteria; kingdom Bacillati; phylum Actinomycetota; class Actinomycetes; order Streptosporangiales; family Streptosporangiaceae; genus Nonomuraea; species Nonomuraea antimicrobica. The sequence goes on from NZ_BAAAZP010000147.1 coordinate 35,283, forward strand.
GGCCGACTGGCCGCTGTTCGTGTGGAAGGTGCTGTTCTACTCCGTACGCGACATCGTGCTGCGGCTCAAATACGTCAAGGTCGTCCTCCGGCAGGTCAGCGACGTGGTCGTGGGCGTCGGCGCGACCGTCATCGGCGGCGGCATGATCTTCGTGGTGTTCACGATGGCGTTCGTCGTGGGCGCGACCGTGGGCCTGCAGGGCTACCAGGGCTTACAGGCCATCGGCGCGGAGTCGTTCATGGGGCTGGTGGGCAGCTTCGCCAACGTCCGCGAGATCACCCCGATCATCGCGGCCACGGCGCTGGCGGCGCAGGTCGGCTCGTCGTTCACGGCGGAGCTGGGCGCGATGCGGATCTCGGAGGAGATCGACGCGCTGGAGGTGATGGGCATCAACGCCTTCACCTACCTGATCTGCACCCGGGTCGTGGCCGCGCTGCTGGCGCTGGTGCCGATCTACCTGATCGCGTTGTTCGCCAGCTTCTTCGCCACCCGGCTGATGTGCACGGTGCTGTTCGGGCTGGCGCCGGGGGTCTACGACTACTACTTCTACCTGTACCTGCCGGTCAGCGACATCGTGTTCAGCGTCGCCAAGGTCGCCGTGTTCGCCTTCGCGGTCATCGTCATCCACTGCTTCCACGGCTTCCACGCCACGGGCGGGCCGGTGGGCGTGGGCGTGGCGGCGGGCCGGGCCATCCGCCAGTCGATCGTCACGATCGTGCTGCTCAACCTGTTGCTGTCGTACCTGTTCTGGGGTGGCGGCGGCAACATACCTCTGACGGGGTGAGCCGGTGGGCCGAGCAGAACTCTCCCTCCCCGCCCGGCTGGGCGTCTCGCTCGCCGTGCTCGTGGTGTTCGCCGCGGCCACCCTGTACGCGGTGCGCGCCGCCACCGAGGTCACCGGCACCCGCTACGACGCCGTGTTCGGGCGGGCCGGGCAGGGCCTGACGACCGGCTCGCCGGTCAAGATCCGCGGCATCACGGTCGGCGAGGTGACCGGCGTCGCGCTCGACGCCAGGGGCCGGGCCGTGGTCACCATGCACGTCGAGGCGGCCGTCAGGGTGCCGGGGACCGCGGTGGCGTCCGTGGAGCCTGCGTCGGTGTTCGGCCCCAAGTTCGTCGACCTGCGGCCCGGCTCCGGCGAGACGGAGGGCCCGTACCTGGCGGCCGGCGCGGTCATCCGCGACACCGAGGAGCCGCTGGACCTGTCAGACACGCTCGGCGACGCCTACCGCGGCCTGGACGCGGTAGATCCGCGCGAGGTCACGGTGATCGTGCACACGCTGGCCAAGGGCCTCGAAGGCCAGGGCGCGAACCTGCGCGAGCTGATCGGCGACGCCGGCACGCTCGTCGGCGTGGCGCATCGGCAGCGCGACCGGGCGCGGCGGTTCCTGCGCGACACCGCGCTGCTCGGCACGGCGCTGTCGGACAAGGGCGACGAGCTGGTCTCCATCTCCTCCGACCTGAACGTCATCACTCCCGACCTGCTGAAGCGGGCCGACAAGGTACGCGCCCTGCTCCAGGAGATCACCTCGGTCTCCGGCCAGGTCACGCACGGCCTGGCCGAGCATCGCGGGAACCTGCGGGCCGGCGTGCGCTCCGGCGAGCGGGTGGCCGCGCTCATCTACGCCCAGCTCGGCCTGACCGGCGACGGCGTACGCGGCCTCAACCGGCTGGTGGACCTGCTGAACGAGCTGATCGAGGCGCCAGGACCCGACGGCAGGCGCCAGCTCCAGGTGGAGGCGTTCGTCGCCACGGACGTGTGCGAGCTGATCGTGGGCCTGTGCGGCCCGACCGACGGGAGGCGCTGAGGTGGAACGCGTCCGGCGCAGGTGGACCCTCGTGCGCTTCGTGCTGTTCGTCGGCCTGTGCGTGTCGCTCATCGTGGTGATCGGCGTGCAGGTCGCGCGGGTGGGCACGGGCGGCGGCTACCGGCTGGTGGCCCTGTTCGACGACGTCTCCGGGCTGGTCGAGGGCGACCAGGTCAAGATCGCCGGAGCGCCCGTGGGCCGGGTCGACACGATCAGGGTCGTGGACGGGCGGGCGGAGGTGACCATGGAGGTGCAGGACTCGATCAGGGTGCCCACCGACACCGAGGCCGCCGTACGCTGGCGCAACGCCGTGGGCCAGCGCGTGGTCTACCTGCTGCCCGGCACCGCGCCCGGCAGGCTGCCCCCCGGCGCGCGCATCGCGCGCACCTCGTCCGTCGTCGACATCGGCGAGCTGATCAGCGACCTCGGCCCGCTCACCCGCAGCCTCGACCCCGAGCAGATCAACCAGCTCCTGACCGCCGCCGCCACGTCGCTCAAGGGCAACGACCGTAACATCCCGCGCCTGCTCGACAACGTCAACGCCATCACCACCACGGTCAACGAGCGCAGGAAGACCATCGAGCGGCTCCTGGACGACTACGCCACGGTGACCGGCGTGGTGGCCAGGCGGGACGAGCAGATCGAGCGGCTCGTGGACAACCTCGTCACGCTGTCGGAGGCGTTCGCCGACAACCGGGAGCTGGTGGACGAGGCGCTGGTGGAGCTGTCGGCCACCTTCCGCACCTCCAACGAGGTGCTCGGCAAGAACGCCGGTGAGCTGGGCCGTCTGGTGGACAACCTGTCCGGGCTGACCGGCGGCATCCGGCGGAACGTGGGCGCGATCGACAAGACGGTCAGCACGTTCCAGCCGCTGTTCGCGCGGGCGTACTCGTCGGTCAACCGCGGGCACTACTTCATCGCGGCGGTCCCCTGCGTGGCGCTGAGCGCCGCGCCCTGCCCGTACGGGATGAAGACGCCGCCGCCGCTGCGCAACACCAGGATCCAGAGCGAGAAGGACCTGCGGAAGCTGCTGGTGGGGCAGTGATGGCCGGCAGATCCTTCCGCGACCGCGACAAGCACGCCGTCGGCCTGGTGTCGCTGGCCACGCTGGCGGCGGTCCTGGTGGGCACGTTCCTGGTCGGCAGCCTGGGGCTGCTGGAGGGCGGCTACACCGTGTCGGGCGTGTTCACGGACTCCGGCGGGCTGCGCACCGGCAACGACGTACGCGTGGCAGGGGTGCGGGTGGGCGAGGTCACCGAGGTCCGCGCCGACTACGCCCAGGGCCAGGTGGTCGTCACCTGGCGGGTGGACGACGGGGTACGGCTCGGCCGCGGCACCCGCGCCGACATCACCCTGTCCAACCTGCTCGGCGGCCGGTACGTCAAGCTCACGGGCGCGGTCTCGCCCCCGTACCTCGACCAGCTCCCCGAGGCCCGGCGGCGCATCCCCGTGCAGCGGACCGGCGTGCCCACGCTGATCAACGACGCCGTCAAGGACGCCACCCGGCTGGTCGAGCGGCTCGACACCGACGCCGTCGACGACCTGCTCAAGGAGCTGGGCAAGCTGGACACCTTCAAGCGCGGCCGTGTCACCCGCCTGCTCGACAACATCGGCGACCTGTCCGACACGATCAGGAAGAGCGAGCCGCAGCTCCAGCGCCTGCTCGACAACGGCACCCGGATCATGGACGTCCTGGAGAAGAAGGACGCGCAGCTCGGGCGGCTCGTCGACGCGGTCGAGGCCATGCTGAGCGAGCTGCGCCGCCGCAGGAACGAGCTGCGCACGCTGCTCGGCGACGGCAGCGACCTGGTGCGCAGCACCACCCGGCTGATCACCGAGCACGAGGGCACGCTGGTCAAGGTGCTCGACGACAACGCCGCCATCACGACGCGGCTCAGCGGCAGCACCGAACGGCTCAACTCGCTGCTGGCGTGGGCGGGGCCGACGTTCTCCGGGCTGGCCACCATGGGCGGCCAGGGCCCCTGGCTGGAGGCCATCGCCACCGGCCTGGGGCCCATCGACCCCGAGGTGCTGGGCGCGATCGCCAAGGACAGGAAGGGCGACGGATGAGACGGCTCGCGGTGGTGCTGCTGGTGGGGGCGTTCCTGGCGTCGGGGTGCTCGGTGACCGGGGCAGAGCCGTACCGGCTGGTGGCGATCTTCGCCAAGGCGCCGTCCCTGTACGAGGAGGCGCGGGTGAAGGTGATGGGCCTCGACGCCGGGTACGTGGACCGGATCCGGATCTCCGGCGACCGGGTGCGCGTCGAGCTTCGGGTCGACCGGCACGTGCCGCTGCCGTCCGACGTCAAGGCCGTCGTCGCGCCGCAGAACACGCTCGGCGAGCGCAACGTCGTCCTCTACCCCCCGTGGAAGCCCGGCGAGCAGCGGATCCAACCCGGCGCCACGATCCCGCTGGAGCGCACCGACCTGCCGGTGGAGATCGACGACGCGCTCGACGCGTTCACCAAGCTGACCGAAGCGCTCGACGACGAGAAGCTCGGCCACGTGGCCGGCGACCTCGCCGACGGCGTCAGAGGGCGGGGCAGGACGATCGGCAACGCGCTCGCCGACACCTCACGGCTCACCGGCCTGCTGGCCGCGCAGGATCAGCGGCTCGTCGACCTGGCCAAGGGCCTCAACGCGCTGGCCACCGGCCTCAACGAGCGCGAGCGCCAGGTGACGGGCGCGATCGACGCGTTCTCCGAGGCCGGCGCGATCCTGGCGGAGGAACGGCAGCGGCTGCGCGGGTTCGTCTCCTCGATGGCCGGGTTCGTCCGGCGCGGCGACGTGATCATCGAGCAGTACGCCGAACGGCTTCCCGCCGCCGCCACGACGCTGGCCGAGCTGGTGCTGACGGTCCGGGCCAACAGCGCCTCCATGGCGCGGGCGGTCAAGGGCGCGGCCGACCTCGCCGACGTGCTGATCGAGTCGTGGGACCGCGAGCAGCACGTGCTCAAGATCCGGGTGGTGCTCAACGCGATGACCAGGACGTGGCTGACTCCGCTGTTCGACGCGCTGAACCTGGGCGAGGTGCCGTGCCTGCCCGGCGGGCTGAGCAACTGCCCCTTCCAGCGGCGGGGAGGCCGGCGATGAGAGCACGCCTCCTGGTCGCGCTGGCCACCGTGGTGTCCTGCACGGTGGCCGGCACGACAGGCTGCTCGCTGCAGACGCTCGGCGCGACCACCGGCGACCTGACCCTGCACGCGGTCTTCGACGACGTGCAGAGCCTGGTGGCCGGGCACAGCGTGCAGATCTCCGACGTACGGGTGGGCACGGTCACCGGCATCCGCCTGGAGGGCTACCGGGCCAGGGTGACCATGTCGGTCCAGTCCGCGCACCGGGTGCCCGAGGGCAGCACCGCCACCGTGGCCAAGACGTCGGTGCTGGGCGAGAACTACGTCCTGCTCGCCCCGCCGGCGGGCAAGGACCTGGCCACGGGGCCGTATCTGAAGGACGGCGCCACCATCTCCGAGACGTCGGTCGAACCGGACATCGAGCAGGTCACCGCCAAGGCGGGACCGCTCATCGAGGCGCTCGGCGCCCAGGACGTGAACGCGGTGCTCGACGCCGCCTCGACCGCGTTCGCCGGGCAGGGCGACGACGTCAACAAGCTGATCAGGCGGACTGCGGAGGTCACCGACGCCTACGCCGCCGCCCGCGGCGACCTCGCCACCAGCATCGACGCGCTGGCCCGGCTCGGCGACGACCTGGCCAAGGGCAGCGCCGAGCTGGACCGCCTGCCCGGGACGCTGGCCGCCGCCACCGAACGCCTGGCCCACGGGCGCGGGCACGTGAAGAAGACCATCGTCGCCCTGACGAAACTGGCCAGGGAGGCCAACCTCACCGTCTACCCGCGCCACGCCGCGCGGCTGCGCACCCTGCTGCGCGAGCTGGAGGCGATCTCGTCGTCGATGCGGCGGGGCAAGGAGGACCTGAAGGCGCTGGTGGGAAAGATCCAGAAGTTCATCGACGCGCCGCCGATCACCGTGAACGGGCAGGTCCTGATCTACCTGTGGCTGAAGGGCGTGCTGCTGCCCGCGCGGCAGAACCCCGTACGCGACCGGGTGGAGGACTTCCGCCTGCTGCTGGAGCCGCCACGATGAGGACGGGACCGCGATGAGAGGACACCGCATCTACCTGAACCTGGGCTTCTTCGTGCTGCTCGGGATCGTCATGACGGTCTGGGCGTTCAGCACGATCATCCGGCTGGACGCGATCGAGCGGCCCTACCGGGTCTCGGCCGAGTTCATCTCCTCCCCCGGGCTGGTCCGGGGGTTCGACGTGGCGTACCTGGGGGTCCGGGTCGGAAAGATCGGTGACGTGCGCCTGGCGCCCGGCAGGATCGTGGTGGGGCTCGACCTCGACAGGGAGGTCCGGCTGCCGAAGGGCGTCACGGCCGAGGTGCGGCGCAGGTCGGCCATCGGGGAGCCGTACGTGGAGCTCTCGCCGCCCGCCGCCGGCGTCACCGGGCCGTCACTCGCGGCGGGCGACACGATTCCGCTGGCCAGGACGACCGTGCCGCTCGACTACAAGAAGCTCTTCGAGGGCGTCGGCAAGCTGCTGAACGCGGTGCCGCCCGAGGACGCCGACACCATCGTGCACGAGCTGGCCGTCGCGCTCGACGGGCGGGCGCCCGCGATCAGGCGCATCATCGAGGACGCCCACACGCTGACCGGCACGCTCGCCGACAACGCCGAGGTGCTCGACGACCTGTCGGTGCAGCTCACCCGGCTCACGCACACGCTGGCAGGCAAGCGGGACGAGCTGGCCTCCGGGATCACCGACCTGAGCACGGTGACGGCCACGCTGCGGGAGTCGAGGGCCGACCTCAACGCCTTCCTCGACCGGGGTCCCGGGGTGTTCGCCCAGCTCGACGCGGCCGTGCGGGCGTCCAGGCCGGGGTTCTCCTGCCTGCTGACGGCGTCCGGGCTGCCCCACGAGCCGGCGTTCTCCGCGCGTACCGGGCAGAACGTGCACCATCTGCTCAGCATCATGCCGACCGCGCTGAGCCTGGCCGACGACGTCACCGAGCGGCGCGGGGACACCGTGTACGGCAAGGCGGCGTTCATCTTCAGCGTGCCCGGGGCGCCGCCGCCCGCCGAGGAGTACGCCGGTCCGCTGGGACCGCCCACGGTGCCCAAGCTCCGCGCCTGCCCCGGCCGCGCCCCCGTGCCCGACGTCCAGAACACCGCACGGGACGCCGCTCGGCGGGCCCAGGACACCCGCGACACCGGCCGGAGCACCGGCCCCGGCGAGGCCGCCGCCGCCCGGCCCGGCGGGTCCGGCCGTCCCTCGCCCGAGAAGACCGAAACGTCCCCGAAGCAGCACCCCACCGAGCCACCCGAGGGCGTGGCCGCCACCCGCACCGCGTCCGGTACCGCGCCGAACACCGCACCCCTGATTGCCGCGATTTTCCTCGCCGTGGTGGCGAGCGGTGGCATCGTGGGCTGGGTCGCCGCGGGCCGGGCCGCCCGCCGCCGTGAGGAGCCGAGATGACCACCGGACACGACCTCCCCGACACCGAATCCACCTCCCAGCCCGCCGCCGACACCGGGACGGCGGCCGAGGAGGCCACGGCGACGACGACCGGCGAGAAAGCGACTGGCGAGAAAGCGGGCGACGAGACGGCGGGCGGACCGACGGCGGGCGGAGAGGCCGCGGACGGAGAGACGGCGGACGGAGAGACGGCGGGCGACGGGAGTGAGGCGGGCCGGGCCCGTTCGCGCCTCACCCGGGTCAGGCTGCTGGGCGCGCTGGCCGCCATGCTCGTGGCCGCGATCGCCGCCACCGCCGTCCTGCAGTGGATCTCCGCCGCGCAGGCCCAGGACGCCCGTTCCAGGCTGGAGTCGGAGCGCGCCCTGCGCCTGGAGGTCTCGGGCGCGGCGAGCGCGTTCAGCCGCGCCCTGCTCAGCTACGACTACCAGGGCCTGCAGAACACCCGCTCCACCCTGGCCGCCCAGGCCACGGGCGACTTCCTGTCGACCTACGACGCGGCGTTCGGCGGCGCGATGGCACAGGTCATCGTCAAGCTCAAGGCCACCTCGCAGGCCACCGTGCGCGAGGTGTACCTGGCCGACGTGGACGAGGCCACCGCCCACGCCATCGTCGTCGTGGACCAGCAGGTGAACACTTCAGAGGCCATCCGCTCCGTCAAGGACTCGCACCTTAAGATCAGCCTTGTGAAGGAGAAGGGGAGCTGGAAGATCAATGACGTGACCGTGCTCGGCGCGGCATCGGAAGACCAGTACAACCTCGACGGCGACGACGCGAAGACGAAGGAGTGACGATCGGCCCCTTAGCGATGGGCGGCCACCCCGACGAGGTGCGCGCGCCGGAAGACTGGCTCACCGAGGTGGAGAGGGAGCGCGCGGCGCGCTTCAGGTTCGAGCACGACCGCGACTGCTTCGTCGCCGCCCACCTCCTCGTACGGCTGTGCGCCGCCGCCGTGCTCGACGCCGACCCGGCCGGGCTGACGCTGCTGCAGTATTGCGACCTGCACGGCTACGGCCACGGCAAGCCGCACATCGAGCAGGCCCCCGAGCTGGGCGTCAGCTTCAGTCACACGCGCGGCTACGTGTGCGCGGTGGCCGGGCCGGGCAAGGTCGGCGTGGACGCCGAGCGCGTACGTCCCGGCCCGCTGGACACGATGCTGGCCGACCGGGTGCTCACCCCGCGCGAGCGGGCGCTGGTCACCGGCAACGACGAGCTGATGCGGCACTGGACGCGCAAGGAGGCGCTCATCAAGCGCGGCGAGCTGACGCTCGACAAGCTCGGCGAGGGCGGCGACGACCTGACCGGCCGGCACCTGCTGGAGTGGAGCGTCGGGCCCGACATCAGGGTCGCGGTCGTCACCGACACCCCCGCCAGGCGCGTGCCCATCCCGGAGCCCGGCGGCGGCCCGTGACGGCGGAGTCCCGGGCGGCGCTCGGTCGCAACGTGCCATGGTCCGGCGACTCCCACCAGATCCGGATCCGCCCTTCTGGCGTGCTCGCGTGGATTCGCGCGGATTCGCGTGGGTGAGAATCGCCGCGGTTGATTCACGTGTCAGCGGGGGCGTTTCGGGGTGGGGTCGAGGAAGACCTGCCTGACCCCGGGAACCCGCGCGCGCAGCCGCCGGTCCACCTCGTCGCAGGCGATCTCCACGCCCGCCGCGCTCGCCTCGTCCCGGAAGTCGATCTTCGCGGCCACCAGGATCTCGCCGGGCCCGATCATCATGGTGAGCAGCTCGACCACGTCCTCGACCTCGGGCTGCTCCAGCAGCACGGCGCGGATGTCGCCCTCGACACTCCGGGGCGCGGCCTGCCCGACGAGCAACGACAGGTTCGACTGGATCAGGGTGAGCGCCGCGACCACCAGCAGCAGGCCGATCGCGACGGACGCGGCGCCGTCCCACAGCGCGGAGCCGGTGAGCTGCGAGCCGAGCAGCCCCGTCCCGGCGATCAGCAGCCCGACGAGGGCGGCGGCGTCCTCGAACAGCACGGCCTTGAGCGGGGTGTCGGAGGTGAGCCGCACCAGGCGCAGCGGGTTGACGTCGTAGCGGGTGGCCTGGCCGCGCAACTGCGAGAGGGCCTTCGTGAACGAGACGCACTCGATGACGAACGAGACCGCCAGCACGATGTAGGACGGGGTGAGGTTCGACAGCTCCTCACCGTGGCCGATCACGTGCAGGCCGTGCGTGATGGAGAACCCGGCCCCGCCCACCAGCGTCGCCACCGCCGCCATCATGGCCCAGACGAACCCGGCCTTGCCGTGCCCGAACGGATGCCGCCGGTCGGCGGGCCTGGCGGCACGGCGTACCGCCACCAGCAGCAGCAGCTCGGTCACCGTGTCGGCGGCGGAGTGGGCCGACTCCGACAGCATGGCCGCCGAGCCGCTCATGAGCCCGGCGACGAGCTTGGCCAGCGCGATGGCGAGGTTCGCGGCACCGGCCACGAGCACGGTGCCCAGACTCTCCCCCGACCTGTCCTCCATGGCACACCACACTATGTGCGCTAAATTGGGGATCATGAGCGCGCCTCGCTGGCTTTCGCCCGCTGAACAACGTGCCTGGCGTACGCACTTGGCGCTGCACAAACTGCTGATGCACCGGCTCGACCGCGAGCTGCAGGAGTACGCGCTCTCGCTGAACGACTACGAGATCCTCGTCAACCTCTCCGAGAGCCCCGGGCGCCGCATGCGGATGAGCGACCTGGCCGACGCGACCATCCAGTCACGCAGCCGGCTGTCGCACCAGATCTCCCGCATGGAGGCCAAGGGCCTGGTCACCAGGGAAGACTGCCACGACGACCGGCGGGGCACGTTCGCGGTGCTGACCGACGAGGGGTGGGAGACGATCCAGCGGGTGGCGCCGCACCACGTGGGCGGCGTGCGCGAGCACTTCGTCGACCTGCTCACCGACGATCAGCTCGACGCGATCGAGGCGGCGTACGCGCCGATCGTGGAGCACCTGAAGAAGCTGCGCTGACCGGGGAGCGGCTGACGAGGCCGCGCAGACCGTGAAACGGTCGGTGGAGCCGCGCCGACATCCAACCGATATCGGCGACGCCACACGGAGTTCACGGCCGGTCGCTAGCATCCGGGGCATGCTCAGAAAGCTACTGATCGTGGTGGTCCTCGCGCTGGCGTCGGCGTGCTCGTCGAGCGGCGCGGGGGGCGAGCTGCCCGCCGGGCCCGACCTGATGGCGAAGGCGGCCGAGGCCATGAAGGCCGTCAAGTCGGCCAGGTTCTCGATCACGACCGAGGGCAAGCCGAACGTGCCGGTCAAGAAGGCCGACGGCCGGCTCACCTCCGGGGGCGACGCCGACGGCACGATCACGATCGAGGCGCTGGGCAACCTCCTCGAGGTGACGTTCGCCGTGGTCGGCGACACCGTGCACTTCAAGGGCGCGACGGGCGGGTTCCAGAAGATGACGCGGGAGCAGCTCGCCCAGATCTACGACCCGTCGGTGATCCTCGAGCCCACCAAGGGCATCGCGCAACTGCTCGCCTCGGCCACCGACCCCAAGGTGGAGGGTGTGGAGAGCGGGGCGTACCGGGTGGCCACGACCTTCCCGGGGAACGTCGTGGGCCAGATCATCCCCGGCGTCACGCAGGGCGTGAGCGGCAGGATCTGGCTCGACCAGGCCACCGGCAGGCTCACCAAGGCGAGCCTGCCGCTGCAGAACGGCACGGTGACGGTGGCGTTCAGCGAGTACGACGCGCCGGTCACGATCACCCCGCCCCCCGCCGAGTGAGGCACACCAGATGACGCACGCCCGCCGGGTGGTGCTCGGCGCCGGTGGCGCGGTGGTGCTGCTGGCCGCGCTGGACGCCTACGTGGTGGTGACGGTCCTGGTCGGCATCGCCGAAGACGTGGGCATCCCGCTCAACCACCTCGAACGCGCCACGCCGATCGTCACGGGCTTCCTGCTCGGGTACGTCGCCGCGATGCCGCTGCTCGGCCGGCTCTCCGACCGGTACGGGCGGCGGCCGCTGATCCACGCCTGCCTGGCGGCGTTCGCGCTCGGCTCGGTGCTGACGGCGCTGGCGTCCGGGGAGGTCATGGTGGTGGCCGGGCGTACCGTGCAGGGGGTGGCAGGGGGCGCGCTGCTGCCGATCACGATGGCGCTCATCGGCGACCTGTGGGCGGAACGCGAGCGGCCGCTCGCCCTGGGCGCCGTGGGGGCGGCGCAGGAGCTGGGCAGTGCGCTCGGGCCGCTGTACGGGGGGTTGCTGGCGGGGATTCCGAGCACGGTGGTGGCGGGGGTGGAGCTGGGGGGCTGGCACGCCATCTTCTGGATCAACGTCCCGCTCGCCGCCCTGGCCGCCGTCGCCGTCCACCTCACCGTCCCGCCCCGTACCCGGGTCCCCGCCCTGCACACCGCCGACGACCATCCTGCCCCCGCCACGCCCCTCCCGCCGGACCCCGGCACCGCAGCCGCCACAGCGGAGGCAGCACAAGCACCCGGCGTCCGGGCGGCCCACGGCGTGGACGGCCGGGCGGATGATCGGGTGGACGTGGTCGGCGGGGTGTTGCTGGCCCTGGCGCTCGCGCTGCTGATCATCGGCCTCTACAACCCCGACCCCGCCACCGCCGTCCTGCCCCCTTGGGGCCCGTACCTGATCGCGGCCGGGGTGGCGGTGGCGGCCGGGTTCGTGTGGTGGGAGATCCGCTCCCCCGTGCGCCTGCTCGACCTCACCGCCACCCGCAAGGTCCCGCTGCTCGCCACCCTGGCCGTGGCCTTCCTGGCCGGGGCCGCGCTGCTGGTCACCATGGTGTTCGTGCCGCTCACCGCGCAGACCCTGCTCGGCGCCGACGAGCTGGGCGCGTCGCTGGTCCTGGGCCGCTTCCTCGTCGCCCTCACCGTGGCGGCGCTGCTCGGCGGCCTCCTGGCCCGCAGGCTGGGCGACCGCGTGGTGGCCGTGGCGGGCATGGCGGTGGCGACGGCCGGCTACTGGCTGATGAGCCGCTGGCCGTCCGACCTGTCCGGGGCGGGCCTCGCGGTGGATGTCGCGCTGGTCACGGCGGGCCTGGGCCTCGGCCTGGTGATCGCCCCGATGTCGGCGGCGGTGCTGCGCGTGACCGCCTCCGGTCAGCACGGCGTGGCGTCGGCGGCGGTGGTCGTGGCCAGGATGATGGGCATGCTGATCGGCATCGCCGCCGTGTCGGCGTGGGGGTTCTACCGCTTCCGTTCGCTGACCGCCGACCTGGACACGCCGCTGCCGTTCGGCGTGGACGGGGTGACGTACCAGCGGCAGCTCGCCGACTACACCGCCAAGGTGCAGGCCGCGCTGCACATCGAGTACACCGAGATGTTCCTCGTCACGGCGTTCGTCTGCCTGGTGGGCGTGGGCGTCGCCGCGTTGATGCCGTCTCGCCGACGATAGGGGCGGCCCTCGGGAAGGGCCGCCCCGTCAGCCTGTCACGTCACGGGGACAGGCGGTGCAGGTCCCGGGGGAACGCGGTGGTCTGGCGGATGTTGGCCGCGCCCGTCAGCCGTGCCGTCCACCGTTCCAGCCCCAGCGCGAACCCGCCGTGCGGCGGCATCCCGTACCTGAACGCCTGCAGATACCCCTCGTACGCCTCCGTCCCTTCCCCACGGGAGGCCAGCGCCCGCACGTAGTCGTCGTACCGGTGCAGCCGCTGCCCGCCCGTGACCAGTTCCAGGCCACGGAAGAGCAGGTCGAACCCGTTGGAGTGGCCGGGCCGCGCCGGGTCGGGATGGGTGTAGAACGGCCGCTTGGACATCGGGTACCCGGTGACGAACAGGAACTCCGACCCGTGCTCCCGCTCGGCCCACTCCGACAGCAGGCGTTCCTGCGCGGGCGACAGGTCGGGCTCGTCCGACGAGGTGAGCCGCTGCGCCTCGGTGAAGTGGATGGCGGGGATCTCCTCGGGCACCCGTGGAAGCCGGACGCCGAGCAGGTCGAGGGCCGACGGGGCGCGGCGGCGTACGGACTCCAGCATGCCCGCCACCGCCTCCCGCAGCACCGCCATCACGTCGCGGTGGTCGCGGACGAAGCCCAGTTCGGCGTCCAGGCTCGTGTACTGGGCCAGGTGCCGCACGGTGTCGTGCGGCTCGGCGCGGAAGACGGGCCCGACCTCGTAGACCCGCTCGAACACCCCGACCATCGCCTGCTTGTAGAACTGCGGCGACTGCGCCAGGTAGGCGGGCCGGCCGAAGTAGTCGATGCCGAAGACGTTCGCGCCCGACTCGGTGGCCGAGCCGACGATCTTGGGGGTGTGGATCTCGGTGAAGCCCAGCCGGTCGAGCGCCTCGCGGAACCCGGCCACGCTGGCGGCCGAGAGCTCCAGCGGCGCCCGCAGCAGCGGGTGCCGCAGCGCGACCGGCGCGTGGTCGAGCACGGTCGGCAGGGCCGCCCCGACCACGGGCCGATACAGGTCGAACGACGGCGCCACGGAGGGCTCGGCCAGCACCTCGATCTCCGGCGCGACCAACTCGTAGCCGCCCGGGGCCTGCGGGCTGGTGGCCACCGTGCCGGTGACCTCGACGACGCTCTCCTCGGGCGGCAGGTCGCGCGCGGTGACCGCCTGGGCCAGCCCGCACCGGTCTCTGACGACGAGGAAGGACACGGATTTGAGTTGCCGGCGGCGATGGACCCAGCCGGCGATCGTCACTCGTTGCCCGGCGTGCTCAGCGAGCTCGGCGGACAGGACACGAGAGATCATTACAGCTCCTCTGCGGAAGTGCATGACCCCTTGGGAGTGCGGGGGAGAAGGGAGCTCCCGGTGCCACCGCACTTTCGCCGCCCCGTGCGCGGGGCGGCCTCCACGACCCTGTGACGGGGGTCAGACCGGCGGGGCATTTCCTCCCCGCACTCGGGAGTGTCTTCACCGGCGGGGCACGGCGCCGCCTTCGCAGCTACCGGCGGCTCTCTGGGGCCGTGCGGCCCGCTGGCTACTCGTCTCCGTCAGCGTGTTGCGGTCGATCTTACCGCAGGTCACTTGTCTTTCTTGGCGCGCTTTTCGCGGATCTTCATCGTCACCTCGATCGGCGAGCCGGCGAAGCCGAACTCCTCCCTGATGCGCCGCTCGATGAAGCGCCGGTAGGTGTCTTCCAGCCAGCCCGAGGTGAACAGCACGAACTTGGGCGGCTCGACCGACGCCTGCGTGGCGAAGAGGATCTTCGGCTGCTTGCCGCCCCGGACCGGCGGCGGCGTCTGGTGCACCAGCTCGGTGAGGAACGCGTTGAGCCGGGCCGTCGGCACCCGCGTGGACCACGAGTCGAGCGCCTTCTCCAGGGCCGGGACCAGCCGGTCGACGTGGCGGCCCGTCTTGGCGGAGATGTTGACGCGCAGCGCCCACGGCGTGCGGACGAGCTGCCGGTCGATCTCCTTCTCCAGGTAGTAGCGCCGGTCCTCGTCGAGCAGATCCCACTTGTTGAAGGCCACCACCATGGCCCGGCCGGACTCGATGACCAGGCCGATGATGCGCAGGTCCTGCTCGGTGAGCGGCTCGCTGGCGTCGATCAGCACGATCGCCACCTCCGTACGCTCCAGCGCCGCCCGCGTGCGCATGGCCGCGTAGAAGTCGGCCCCCTGCAGCTCCCGGTCGCGCCGCCGGATTCCGGCGGTGTCGACGAAACGCCAGGTGCGCCCGCCCAGCTCGATCAGCTCGTCGACCGGGTCGCGCGTGGTGCCCGCCATCGGGTCGACCAGCACCCGCTCTTCCCCGGCCAGCTTGTTGAGCAGCGAGGACTTGCCCACGTTGGGCTTGCCGAGCAGCGCCACGCGGGCGGGCCCGCGCTCGGCCTCGAACGTGAGCTGCGGCGTCTCGGGCAGCGCGTCGAGCACGACGTCGAGCAGGTCGCCGCTGGAGCGCCCGTGCAGGGCGGAGACCGGGTAGGGCTCGCCGAGCCCGAGCGACCACAACGCGGCGGCCTCCAGCTCGAGCTGCTGGTTGTCGACCTTGTTGGCGGCCAGCACGACCGGCTTGCCCGACTGGCGCAGCACCGAGCCCACGACCTCGTCGGCGTCGGTGGCGCCCACGGTGGCGTCGACCACGAACACGATCACATCGGCCAGCTCGACTGCCACCTGAGCCTGCTCGGCGATGCGCAGGTTCATGCCGGTGGCCTCGGGGTCCCAGCCGCCGGTGTCGACCACGGTGAAGCGGCGGCCACGCCAGTTGGCGTCGTAGGTGACGCGGTCGCGGGTGACCCCCGGCACGTCTTCGACGACCGCCTCACGGCGGCCGATGATGCGGTTGACCAGCGTGGACTTGCCGACGTTCGGCCGCCCCACGATGGCCACGACCGGCATCGGCGCGCCGTGCTCGTGCTCGCCGATCTCAAGGTCGTCGAGGTCGGCTTCGACCCAATCCCCCGTTGTCACGATTATTCGTCCTTTGTGAGTACCGCACCTGAGCCTGTCTCAGGTGCGCTCGTGGATACGGCCGCGCCCGCTTCCGGACCCGCCGGGACGCGGCTCGCGCGCTCCGTCGGCTTCCGTCCGCTCCGCGACCAGCCTCAGCACCTCCGCGATGACCTCTTCGAGGTTGAGCGCGGTGGTGTCGAGCTCGACGGCGCCGTCCGCCATCGACAGTGGGTCGGTCTTGCGTGTCGAATCGAGGGTGTCACGCCGGGCCATGGCCTGCTGCTGCGCCTCCACCGTGGACCCGGCCAGCTCGGCGCTGCGGCGGCGGGCGCGGGCCTCGGCGCTGGCCGTCAGGTAGATCTTGACGGTGGCGTCCGGCCAGACGACCGTGCCGATGTCGCGGCCCTCGACCACGATGTCGCCCGTGCCGATGATCTCCCGCTGCAGCGCCACCAGCAGCGCCCGCACCTCGGGAACGGCCGCGACGACCGAGACCCCGCCGGTGACCTCGGCCTCCCTGATCGGCCCCGCCACGTCGACACCGTCGACGTGGATGGCCGGGGCGTCGGGGTCGGTGCCGGAGACGATGCCCGGCTCGCCGCAGCGCGCCGCGATCGCGGCGGGATCGGCCAGGTCGACGCCCTGCCGGAGCATCCACCAGGTCATCGCGCGATACATCGCGCCGGTGTCGAGGTAACGCAGGCCCAGCGCGCGGGCCACGCCACGCGACACGCTCGACTTACCCGACCCCGAAGGGCCGTCCATGGCGACGACCAGACCGGTCACGGCGCTCCCTCTTCAATCACGTCTTGTCCGACGCGAAGAGGCTACCGCCTCCGGCCAGGTCGGCGATCCAGCTCCCCTTCAGTCGGCGATCCAGCTTCCGTGGAAGCCGAGCGGCACCCGGGCCGGCAGGTGCACGGTGGCGACCGGCTCGCCGGTGAAGTCCTGCGACTGAAGGATCACCAGGTCGGTTGCTCCCCTGGCCGGGTCGTTGACGTACGCGATCAGCCAACCGTCGTCCTCGGCCGCCCCCGAGCCGACGAACACCGGCTCGCCCACGTACGCGCCGCGCCCGAACACCCGCGACTCCTGCGTGCCGCGCACCAGGTCGTGCTTGATGAGCGTGTTCTCGAACGCCTCGTCGGGCAGGTCCTCGAACTCGTTCCCGACGATGTCGCGCAGCTCCGTGGTGGCGGCCGTGTAGCCGTAGCGGTAGGGGCGGCCGGTGCGGCGCTCGTCCATGCGCGGGAACTCCTGCGCGCGGTCGTCCAGGCGCGTCACCGCCGTCCTGCCGGTGGTCAGGTCGATCCGCCAGCGGTCGAGCGTGGGCGGGCCGCCCAGGTCGAGACGCGCGTCCACGAAGCCCTTGGGGTAGCTGACCACGTCGACCACCACATGATCGCCGTCGTCGTAGGCGTTGAGTGTGTGGAAGACCCAGCAGGACGGCGCCTCCACCCACCGCACCTCGCCGCTCTCGCGTGACAGCAGCCCCACGCGCGGGGCGTGCGCCTCGTTCCACGCGTACGGCAGCAGCGCCCCCTTCTCCGCGTGCCCCATGCTGAACGTGACCGGCAGGTCGTAGATCACCACGAACCGCTCGGTGATCGCGAAGTCGTGCACCATCGGCGAGTCGGGCACCGGGATGTCCCTGACCTGCGTGACCGTCCCCTTGGGGTCGATGACGATGTGCTGGTGGTGGTCCCAGGCGAAGAAGTACGCCAGCGCGTGCAGCTCCCCGCTGGCCGGGTCGAGGTGGGTGTGGGCGGCGTACCCGCCGGGCAGGCCGCCGTCGAAGTCGCACGAGCCGATGGTGTCGAGCTCGTAGCCCAGCTCGTACGGCAGCGCCCCCGCCTCCACCGTCGCGAACGTGCGCCCGGCCACCCCGATGACGTGCGTGTTGGCCGCGAAGTCCATGCCCTCGTGCACGGGCCCTGGACGGGGCCGCTCGCCGAGCCGCTCGGCGACCCGGGCGGAGCGCACCCACCGGTTGCGGTACCACTCGGCGCGGCCCTCACGCAGCCGTACGCCGTGCACCATGCCCTCGCCCAGGAACAGATGCCCGGCGGAGGGGTCGTCGAGGCTGAGCGGGTTGGGGCCGTTGCGCAGGTAGCGGCCGTTCAGCTCGTCCGGGATGCGGCCGGTGACCTGGAGGTCGAAAGCGGTGATCTCCTCGGCCACCGGGGTGAATCCATCGCTGAAGGGAGATTTCCTCATCACACTTCCCTCTCGTCTGCGTCCGTCTCACGGGTGTCCGTCTCACGGGCGTCCATCTGGCGGGAGGCCATCTGGCGGGAGGCCAGGAACGGCGTGAGCACCGACGTGCAGAGCAGCCGGTAACGCGGCTCAGCCTCGACCCGATCGAAATAGCCCGAAATTTCCAGACTCACCGCGCCATGCATGGCCATCCACAGCACATCGGCGATCTCCGCCGCCTCGGCCCCCCGCAACACCCCGGCCTCCAGGCACTCGGCCACGCCGCGTACCAGCAGGTCGAACGTGCGCTTGGCCGCCAGCAGCGCCTCCGGCCCCGGGCGGAACCCCGGCATCGCCCCCTGGAACATCACCCGGTAGTAGTCGGGCTCGCTCAGCGCGTACTCGCGGTAGGCCAGGAGCCCCGCGTGCAGCCGGGCGAGCTTGTCGTCGTCCGGCGGCACCTCCACCAGCCGCCGCTCGAACCTGGCGAACCCCTCCAGCCAGAGCGCCTCGCTCAGCCCGTCCTTCCCGCCGAAGAGCGTGTAGATCACCTTGGTCGAGCAGCCCACCTCGCCCGCGATCCGGCGTACGGTGAGCGCCCCCGGCCCCTCGGTCGCCAGCAGCCGCTTGGCCGCCTCCAGGACGGCCGCCCTGACGACGCCCTGCCCTTCCCGCTGAGCCTGCTGATACGCGGATCCCGCCATGCCCGGTAACACCGTTTCTGATGGGTAACATTGTTACCGTCTTTCTACGTCACGCCCGACCACCCGTCAACGCCCCGGACGAGACAGGGGAACCGGAAAGTTCCAGAAGAAATCTCGAAGTCACTCGTTACGCATCGTGAGCGAAGGGCAGCAGAGGGCCATGACAACAGCACCGAACCCGATCGACCTGCAGAAACACCTGAGCGGCGTCGACTACCCGGCCACCAAGGAAGACCTGATCAGGGCTGCCCGCAAGCACAACGCGAGCGACGCCATAGTCAAGGCGCTCCAGGCCATGCCCGACCGTCAATACGACGGCCCGAACGCCGTCAGCCAGGCGATCAACAAACACTGATCAGTAAGAACGCCGCGGGCGGGACCGATGACCCGGTCCCGCCCGCGGTGCTGTCTGTGACCTCGGAGGTCAGGGCACCTGCCAGCCCCGTTCGCGCAGGGCCTGGGTGAGGGTGGTGGCCGCGTCGGGCTCCACCGACAGCTCCGCGATGCCCAGGGGCAGGCCAGGGGCGTGCTCGAGGCGTACGTCCTCGACGTTGACCCCGACCTCGTCGCACACCTGGAAGAGCCGGGCGAGCTGCCCGGGACGGTCGCCGATGACGACCTGGACGACCGCGTAGGACGAGGCGGGGCCGCCGTGCTTGCCCGGGATGCGGTCGTGGCCCACCACGCCGCGCTTGAGCAGCTGGGTGATCTCGTTGGTGGCGGTGCCGTCGCCCTCGGCCATGGCCCGCAGCGCGGTGGCGGCGTCGGCCAGGTCGGTGGCCACCGCCTCCAGCACCTCGGCCACCGGGGAGGCGTTGCCCGACAGAATGCCCAGCCACAGGCCGGGGTCGCTGCCCGCGATGCGGGTCACGTCGCGCACCCCCTGCCCGGCCAGCCCGAGCGCCACGTCGGTGGCGTCGGCCAGCCTGGCGGCCACCGCGGAGGCGGCCACGTGGGGCGCGTGGGAGACCACGGCCACGGCGCGGTCGTGGTCGATCGCGCTCACCTCGACGGCGTTGGCCCCGCACAGCTCGATCAGCCGCAGCACGGCCGCCTTGGCCTCGGGGTCGGCCTCGTCCGTCGGGCACAGGGCCCACGGACGGCCGAGGAACAGGTCGTCGCGGGCGGCGCCGGGCCCCGACTTCTCCCGCCCGGCCAGCGGATGGGAGGCCACGTAGGCGGCCAGGTCGCAGCCGAGCTGCGCGGCCCGGTGAATGGGCTCGGCCTTGACGCTGGCGACATCGGTGTAGAAGCGGGCCGCGCCGACGCGCTGCAGCTCCAGCAGCTCGCTCGCCACGTGGGCCGGGGGCACCGCGACGATCGCGAGATCGGCTGACTCACGCTCGGCGGTGTCGGGCAGCCAGTCTTCGCCCGCGCCCAGCTCCCGCGCCAGGCGTACGGCTCCCGGGTCGCGGTCGGCGAGCAGCACCCGCACCCCGCGCTTGCGCAGCGCAAGCGCCGCGGAGGTGCCGATCAGACCGGTGCCCACGACGAGCACGGTACGTAGTTCCATCTCGATGTCCTGGTGTAAGGGCCGTACGGGCTGCTGAACTGCTCTGCTGCTTATCTGGTTTACCTGAGGGTTCGCCTGAGGTCTATTGGGCGATGTCCTGGCGCAGCGCCATCGCGCCGCGCAGGTAGACGTGCTGGATCTCGGAACGCGGGCGGTCGCTCTCCACGTGCGCCATGAGACGGACGACCCGCGGCAGCGCGCCCGGCACGTCGATCTCGGTGCAGCAGATCAACGGCACCTCGTGGAAACCCAGCTTACGCGCGGCGAGCGCGGGGAACTCCGCGGTCAGGTCGGGCGTGGCGGTGAACAGCACGCTGATCACGTCGTCGGGGCTCAGGTCGTTACGCTCCATGATCGCGCTGACCAACTCGGTCGTGCCCGAGATGACCGAGGCGCGCTCGTTGGCGTCCACCTGGATCGCCCCGCGGATCGCCCGCATCATGTGCTTCGTCTCCTTCTTTGCCCGCAGAGCCCGCGCGGCGGATCGCGCGGGCCCCTGCGTCCGGCCAGATTACAGCTTCACTGCCGCGTACAGCTCGCCGACTTCCTTCAAGGTCAGCGCCCTGATGGTGCCGGGCTTCGTACGGCCCAGCTTCACCGGCCCGAACTCGATCCTGGCCAGGTCGATCACCCGGTGACCGGTCTCCTCCAGCATGCGCCTGACCACGTGCTTGCGGCCCTCGTGCAGGACGACCTCGACCAGCGCCTGCTGGCCGTGCTCCTGCACGATGGAGAACGAGTCGGCCCTGACCAGGCCGTCCTCCAGCTCGATGCCCTGCTTGAGCCGGCGCCCCAGGTCGCGCGGGATCGGGCCGGGCACCTTGGCCCAGTACTTCTTCTGCACGCCGTAACTCGGGTGCGTCAGCCGGTTGGCCAACTCGCCGTCGTTGGTGAGCAGCAGCAGGCCCTCGGTCTCGGTGTCGAGCCGCCCCACGTGGAACAACCTGGGCGCCAGCTCCTCGACATAGTCGGCCAGGCACGGGCGCCCCTGCGGGTCGTCCATCGTGGAGACTACGCCGATCGGCTTGTTGAGCGCGTAGTAGACCAGGTCGGGCGCGGTCGGGATGCGCTTGCCGTCGACGTGGATGACCTGGGCCGCCGGGTCGACCTTGGCGCCGAACCTGCGTACGACCTGGCCGTTGACGGTGACGCGGCCCTCGCCGATCATCTCCTCGCAGGCCCTGCGGCTGGCCACGCCAGCCTGGGCGAGCACCTTCTGCAGCCGGATGCCGTCGGGCACCTCGGTGGTGTCGCGCTCGTCGGTGTAGCCCTCGGGGAAGAGGTCACGGTCGCGGATGGGCTGCCGTGCCGCCTTGATCCGGTCGCGCTGCGGGCTGCCGGGGCCGCCGGAGCCCTGACGCCTGGGCCCGCCGGTGGCCTGGCCGAGGGTCTGGACGTCGTCACGACGCGGCGTACGAGGCGCCCGCCGCTCACCGCCGCCCGGCCTGTCGGACCGCCATTCGCCGCCGCCCGGCCGGTCGGACCGCTCGGCGCGCTGAGGCCGCTGGGGACGCTCTCCCTGCCCGCCACGCCACTCGGAGCGCACGGGACGGTCGTCGTCCCTCCTGCCGTACCTGGAGCGGGTCGTGGGGGCGGACCTGGGGGCGACGTCATCACGGCGCCCGCTCCGACCGGCCCGGAAACCACCGGCCCGGTCGTCGCGCCACTCACCGCGCCGCTCACCCTGGGACTCGTCACGCCGCTCGCCGCGCCACTCGCCGCGACGCTCACCGTGCCGTTCGCCGTGTCGTTCGCTGTGTCGTTCACCGTGTCGTTCGCCGGGCCGCTCGTCACGCCGCTCTCCACGGCCCTCGTACCGCTCGCCGCGCCCGTAACGGTCGTCACGTCCGAAACGGTCGTCACGTCCGGAACGCGCACCGCGCTCAGAGCGGTCGCCGCCGAAACGATCGTCACGCCCCGAGCCCTCACGGCGCTCAGGACGATCGCCCCGCCCGTAACGCTCATCGCGCCCGTAACGGTCACCGCGCTGGTAACGGTCGCCCTGCTCGTAGCGGCGCTCACGTCCGTAACCTTCGTCGCGCCGGTAGCGGTCATCACGCTCGAACCGGCCCTGGCCCTGGCCCTGACCTCGGTCCTGACCCGGCCCTCGGCCCTGGCTCTGGCCCGGACGGCCTTGGCCCTGGCCCTGGCCTGGTCGGCCCTGGCCCTGGCTCTGGCCTGGTCGGCCCCGGCCCTGACTCTGACCGTAGCCCTGGCCCGGACGACCATAACCCTGGCTCTGGCCCGGACGGCCTCGGCTCTGGCCCGGGCCCTGGCGGTTCTGGCCCTGGCCCTGGCCCTGGCGGCCGGTGCCCTCGCGGCCGCCGTCTCCGTCGCGCGTGCCGTACCCGGAGCGGGAGCCGCCCCGGTCGGCGCGCAGCGAATCGCGTGACGGACGCTCGCGGAAGTCGTCGTCGCGGCGGAAACCACCGCGGTTGTCGTCACCGCGGCGGGAACCGCGGCGGTTGTCGTCGGAGCGGAAGGCGGGACGCCCACCACGGCCGGAGCCGCCGGCAGGTCCACGACCGCGTCCATCACCGGACGGGGTACTACGCCTGTTGATCACTTTGTCGTCTCCTCGAGATTTTCCACGTCGTCCGGGAGGAAGGGCGCGAGCTCGGGAAGCTCGCTGAGGTCCCGCAGTCCCAGACGTTCAAGGAAGTATGAGCTTGTCCGGTAGAGCACTGCTTGGCTCTCCGGGTCGGTGCCGGCCTCCTCGACCAGCCCCCTGGCGACGAGCGTCCGCATGACGCCGTCGCTGTTGACACCGCGTACCGCGGCGACGCGGGCACGGCTCACCGGTTGCCGGTAGGCCACGACCGCGAGAGTTTCCAGCGCGGCCTGTGTCAGCCGCGTCTGCTGCCCGTCGCGTACGAACCGCTCGACCAGCGGCGCGCAGTCGGCCCGCGTGTAGAACCGCCAGCCGCCCGCGACTTCCCGCAAGTCAAAACCCCGCCCGGCGGCCGTGTATTCCGCTGCCAGGCCCCGCAGAGCGGCGGCCACCTCGTGTGTGGGCCGCTCCAGCACCTGAGCGAGTGTCACCTCGGCGACGGGCTCATCTACCACCATCAGGATAGCCTCCAACGCCGCCTCCAACGCCGGTCCCGGCTCCCCAGCCTCCTCCGGCTCCCCCGCGAGCCCCTCCTCCGCCTCACCAACTCCCCAAGCCCCACCACCCGTCACACCGCCCACCGCAGCGTCCAGCGCAACGTCTGGCTCGGTGTCCGGCCTGGTGTCCGGCCTGGTGTCCGGCCTGGTGTCCGGCCTGGTGTCCGGCCTGGTGTCCGGCCTGGTGTCCGGCCTGGTGTCCGGCCTGGTGTCCGGCCTGGTGTCCGGCCTGGTGTCCGGCGCAGCGCCTGGCTTGGTGTCCGGCTCGGTGCTCACCAGAGTGCCGGGCGCAACGCCCACCTCAACGTCCGCCTCAGCCTCAGGCTCGGCCTCAACCTCAACGTCGGCCTCGACCTCGGCGAACGCGCCCGCTACCCCGTCCGCCGGCGGGGACGCGACGGGCACGGCGTCGTCCTCGCCCTGCACGCCCGCCACAGGCAGCGCCTCAGCAGGCAGCGTGTCTGCGAGCACCGCCTCGGCAGGCAGCGTGTCTGCCGCGTCGGGCGCATCCGCCGTCTCGGGCGCGGCGGGTTCCGTCGCCTCGCGAACAGCCGAATCGGCGTCGGAGGAGCCCGGGGTCTCGGCCGTGGCTGTCGCCTCCTCTGCGCTCACCTCTCCGGCCCCGGAACCGGGCTCGGAACCGGACCCGGACCCGGATCCTGCCTCGTCCTCGACCGGCGAGGGCGGAGTTTCGGAGGGCCCGGCGGCGGCGTCCGCCTCGTCCTCCAAGCGTGGCGCCCCCGGCTGGGCGAGGGAGCCCGGGAGGGTCATCCAGGAGGGCAGCGGCGGCTCGGAGTCGGGCGAACGGCGCGGGTTGGGCAGCGGGTTGTCGTCAGTCATTGGATGGTTTCTCCGCGGATTCCTCGTAGTCGTCCCCCACCGCGACGTCCCCGTCGTCGGACCCCGTCCAGGTCACGTGCAGATCCCCCAGCGGCTCGACCTGCTCGAACGTCACCGCCGACTCACGGAAGAGCTCCAGCACCGCCAGAAACCTGGCGATGACCTCGATGGTCCCCCCGCAGTCGGCCACGAGCGCGCGGAAGGTGGCCCGCCGCAGCCTGCGCAGGTGCATGACCAGGATCGCCGCCTGCTCCCTGACGCTGGCCAGCGGCTGGTAGATGTGTCCCACGCTGACGGTCGGCGGCAGCTTCGGCGTGAACGCCCTGGCCGCGATGCGGGCGAGCTGCTCGGGCCCGATGCCCAGGATCAGCTCGGGCAGCAGGTTGGCGAACTGCTCCTCCATCGGCACGGTACGGGGGAATCGCAGCGCCTCCTCCGCCATCCGCCCGGCGAAGACCTTCACCACCTCCTTGTACGCCCTGTACTGCAGCAACCGGGCGAACAGCAGGTCTCTGGCCTCCAGCAGCGCCAGGTCCTCCTCGTCCTCCACCTCGCCGGAGGGCAGCAGCCGGGCCGCCTTGAGATCCAGCAGGGTCGCCGCGACCAGCAGGAAGTGGCTGGTCTGGTCGAGGTCCCACTCGGGGCCACGGGACCGGATGTACGCGATGAACTCGTCGGTGACCTTGGAGAGCGAGACCTCGGTGATGTCGAGCTTGTGCTTGGCGATGAGCCCGAGGAGCAGGTCGAAGGGCCCCTCGAAGACATCCAGGTGGACCTGGAAGCCCTGGGGCGCGGTCTGCTCTGCGGTCACCTGGCCATTGTGGCAGGCGCCGGCCAGCGCGAGAGCACCTCGCGGGCCAGCTCACGGTAGGCGTTGGCGCCCAGGGACGACGGGTCGAACGTGGTGATCGGCTCGCCGGCCACCGTCGCGTCGGGGAAGCGCACCGTACGGTTGATCACCGTGTGGAACACCTTGTCGCCGAACGCCTCCACCACCCGGGCCAGCACCTCGCGCCCGTGCAGGGTGCGGGCGTCGTACATGGTGGCGAGCAGGCCCTCGATCTCGAGCTCCTCGTTGAGCCGCTCCTGCACCTTGGAGATGGTGTCCATGAGCAGCGCCACGCCGCGCAGGGCGAAGAACTCGCACTCCAACGGCACCATCACGCCGTGCGCGCAGGTCAGCGCGTTGATGGTGAGCAGGCCCAGCGACGGCTGGCAGTCGATGAGGCACACGTCGTAGTGCGGCAGCAGCGGCTTGATGACGCGGCCGAGCACCTGCTCGCGGGCCACCTCGGTGACGAGCTGCACTTCGGCGGCCGACAGGTCGATGTTGCTGGGCAGCAGGTCGAGGCCCTCGACGCCGGTCTCCAGCAGCACCTCCTCGGCGGTGACGCCGCGCTCCATGAGCAGGTTGTAGACGGTCAGGTCGAGCTGGAGCGGGTTGATGCCGAGCCCGACGGAGAGCGCGCCCTGCGGGTCGAAGTCGACCAGGAGCACCTTGAGACCGCATTCGACCAGCGCGGCCCCCAGGTTGATGGTGGTCGTGGTCTTGCCG
This sequence comes from Nonomuraea antimicrobica, assembly GCF_039536965.1. NCBI lineage: Bacteria > Bacillati > Actinomycetota > Actinomycetes > Streptosporangiales > Streptosporangiaceae > Nonomuraea > Nonomuraea antimicrobica. The sequence continues at coordinate 60,821 of NZ_BAAAZP010000147.1, forward strand.
ACGCCACCCTTCTGGTTGACCATCGCGACCACGCGCGCCGGGCCGTGCACCGCGGGGGGCACCGGCTCGGGGAACACAGGTCTGGGCCGCTGCGTGGGGCCCAGGTTGACGCCGTTGGAGGGCGTGTTGGTCTTCGTGTCGCCCCAGGGGTTGTCGGGGGTCCCCGGGGTCGAACCCTTGGTCGTCACAGTCACCAGCTCGAACCTCCCTGACGATCCCGAACCGGACCGTCCGGACGGACACTATGGCGTCACCACTAAACGCGGCAAGGCGGCACGCCGTGGGCGGCGCACGTCCCAAAAGACTATAGATCACTGCCGGGCACGGGGATGCGCGGCCGCGTACACCTCACGGAGCTTGTCGACCGTGACCAGGGTGTAGACCTGAGTGGTCGTCACGGAGGCGTGGCCGAGCAACTCCTGCACCACCCTAACGTCCGCGCCGCCGTCCAAAAGATGTGTCGCGAAGGAATGCCGGAGCACGTGCGGGCTTATCCCGTCGAGTCCGGCGCGTTCGGCGGCGGCCTGGAGCACCTCCCAGGCGCCCTGCCTGGTCAGGCGTCCGCCACGGGCGTTGAGGAAGACGGCCGGGGTGCCGCGCCCGTGGGCGAGGAGCCCCGGCCTGGCCCGCACCACGTACGCGTCCAGCGCCGAGCGCGCGTAGCGGCCCAGGGGCACGACCCGGGTACGGCCGCCCTTGCCGCGCAGGCGTACCTGGTCGTCCTCGAGGTCGTCCACGGCCAGCCCGACGGCCTCGGAGATGCGGGCCCCGGTGCCGTACAGGACCTCCAGCAGGGCCCGGTTGCGCAGGGTCAGGGGTGCGCCGTCGGGGCCGGAGGCGGCGATGAGGCGTTCGACCTCGTCGACCGCGATGGGCTTGGGGAGCCTGCGGAGCTGGCGCGGCGGGCGTACCTCGTGGGCGGGGTCGTGGGCCGTGACGCCTTCGCGCAGGGCGAAACGGTGCAGCCCGCGCACGGCGGACAGGGCGCGGGCGGCGGAGCTGGCCACGAGGGCGGGGTGCTCACCGTCGCCCTCGCGCAGCGCGGCGAGGAAGGCCAGAACATCGGCCTCCCCCACCTGGTCGAGCTCCCGTCGGCCGCGCGCCTGGAGGTGCTCGAAGTATCGGCGCAGGTCACGCCGGTAGGACGCGAGCGTGTTGGCGGCAAGGGCGCGCTCCACCGCCAGATGGGCGAGGTAGCTGGAGAGCACCGCCTCCACGAACTGGTCCTTCCGTCACGCCTCCGGGGCGTCGGCGGGGCGCAACAGGGCGTACCCCTCGACCGACGCCGCATATGCGGCGAGGATACCGGCCACGGCCGCGGAATTGTGGATCATTCCCATGAGCGCCTTCTCCACCGCGTCGGCCAGAGGGACCCATTCGACCGGCATGTCGATTTCCTCGTGCCGGTGGACGAAGCCGTTCTCCTCGTCGGGGATCTTGGTCAGGTCGCGCGCCAGGAACACCCGGACGCGCTCGTCGGTCATGCCGGGCGAGGAGCGCAGGTCGACGAGCGTGTGCCAGGTGCCGGCCCGGTAGCCGGACTCCTCGGCCAGCTCGCGGGCGCCGGTGGTGGCGAGCGGTTCGCCTGCCACGTCGCGGATCCCGGCGGGCAGCTCCCACATCAGGTGGCGGGTGGGGTGGCGGTACTGCCTGATCATCAGGACGCGGTCGTGCTCGTCGAGTGCGAGCACGGCGACGGCTCCGGGGTGGACGACGTAGTCGCGCTCGGCGACCTCGTCGCGGGGCATCCTGACGGTGTCGGTGACCACGTCGATGATGTGGCCCTTGAACCGGTGCCTGGTCTCGACGACGTCCCACGCCTCGGGCGTGTCCTCGACCGGGACGCCGCCCTTCTCGATCTCCTCTTTCTTCACGGACCCACCTTGGCACTGCCCACGCGGCTGTCGGCGTAGACGAGGGCGGCGCCGATGAGGCCGTCGAACATCGGGTTGGCCCGGGTGGGCCGGGAGCGGAACTCGGGGTGGGCCTGGGTGCCGATGTAGAACGGGTGCTGGTCGGTGGGCAGCTCGGTGTACTCGACCAGGCGGCCGTCGGGCGACAGGCCGGAGAAGACCAGGCCGACCTTCTCCAGCCGCGCGCGGTAGGAGTTGTTGACCTCGTAGCGGTGGCGGTGGCGCTCGTCGGCCTTGGCCCTGCCGCCGTACAACTGGCGGGCGAGGGTGCCCTCGCCGAGCTTGGCGGTGTAGATGCCCAGGCGCATGGTGCCGCCCATGTCGCGCTCGCCGGCCACGACGTCTTCCTGGTCGGCCATGGTGGAGACGACCGGGTGCTTGGTGTCGGGGTCGAACTCGGCGGAGTTGGCGCCCTCGATGCCGGCCATGTTGCGGGCGGCCTCGATGACCATGCCCTGCATGCCGAGGCAGATGCCGAGCAGCGGGATCTTGCCCTCGCGGGCGTGGCGGATGGCGCCGATCTTGCCCTCGATGCCGCGTACGCCGAAGCCGCCGGGGATCAGCACGCCGTCGACGCCGTCGAGCTCGCGCTCGGCGCCCTCGGGGGTCTCGCAGTCGTCGCTCTTGACCCAGCGGATGTTGACGCGGGCGTCGTTGGCGAAGCCGCCGGCGCGCAGCGCCTCCGTGACCGAAAGGTACGCATCCGGCAAATCGATATATTTCCCGACAAGCGCGATCGTGACCTCCCTGGCCGGGCGGTGCACCCGGCGCAGGAGCTGCTCCCACTCCTTCCAGTCGACGTCGCGGAAGGGCAGGCCGAGCCGGCGCACCACGTACGCGTCGAGGCCCTCGGAGTGCAGCACCTTCGGGATGTCGTAGATCGAGTCGGCGTCGACGGCGGACACGACGGCGTCCTCGTCCACGTCGCACATGAGGCTGATCTTGCGCTTGATCGCCGCCTGCACGGGCCGGTCGGACCGCAGCACGATCGCGTCGGGCTGGATGCCGATGCTGCGCAGCGCCGAGACGCTGTGCTGGGTCGGCTTGGTCTTCAGCTCTCCTGACGGCCCGATGTACGGCAGCAGCGAGACGTGCAGGAAGAACACGTTGTCGCGCCCCACCTCGTGCCTGATCTGGCGGACTGCCTCCAGGAACGGCAGCGACTCGATGTCGCCCACCGTGCCCCCGACCTCGGTGATGACCACGTCGACCTCAGGACCGGCCATGCCCCGGATGCGGTCCTTGATCTCGTTGGTGATGTGCGGGATGACCTGGACGGTGTCGCCCAGGTATTCGCCGCGCCGCTCTTTGGCGATGACGTTGGAGTAGACCTGGCCGGTGGTCACGTTGGCCGAGCCGTGCAGGTCGGTGTCGAGGAAACGTTCGTAGTGGCCGACGTCGAGGTCGGTCTCGGCGCCGTCGTCGGTGACGAACACCTCGCCGTGCTGGAACGGGTTCATGGTGCCGGGGTCGACGTTGAGGTAGGGGTCGAGCTTCTGCATGGTGACCCTGAGACCGCGCCCTTTGAGCAGGCGACCGAGGCTTGACGCCGTGAGCCCCTTGCCGAGACTGGAGGCGACACCGCCGGTGACGAACAGATGCTTGGTTTGCGATGCGCTGCGCAAAGGGGCTCCCGTGGCTCGAGGTGTGGTCGAAGTGTCCACGGGCTCTCAGGATATCAAACAACGCCCCTCACATGCCTGAACGGCCCGACCTAGCGGTAACTTTGGTCCTTATGTCAGTAGTTCGGCGGGCTTTGGGCACATTGATGCACCGTGCCTACGGCGCTATTCGCCACGCCGGCGCGATCACTCCGGCCACCCCCGCGGGTTACCGGTTCCGCCTGATAGGCGACGGTGTCAGCATCGCCTTCCCCCCGGGCGCGATCTTCGGCGAGCAGTGGATCGAGATCGGCGACCACACGCTCATCGGGGAGCGGGTGTCGATCTCGTGCGGGATGATGCCCGGCCCCGACCTCGGCCCCGACTCGATCCTGCGCATCGGCCGGAGCTGTTCGATCGGCCGGGGCTCGCACATCGTCGCCCACCAGTCGATCGACCTCGGCGACGACGTCTTCACCGGCCCGTACGTGTACATCACCGACCAGAACCACGTCTACGACGACCCGGACGTGCCCATCGGCCGCCAGTGGCCGCGTAACAGCCCGGTCTCGATCGGCTCGGGCTCGTGGCTGGGCGCGGGCGCGATCATCCTGCCGGGCACCACGCTGGGCCGCCAGTGCGTGGTGGCGGGCGGGGCGGTGGTGCGGGGCGAGTTCCCCGACCACAGCGTGGTGGCCGGGGTCCCGGCCAGGCGGGTCCGCGGGTACACCCCGGAGCTGGGCTGGCACTCCCCCGTCACGCTGGACGCCACCACCTGACCCGCCCCGCGCACCCGGATCCGGCGGGCGGAGGGCCGGGAACGGCTCAGGAGAGGGATGGACCGAACGAGGTTCTGACGGATAGCGTCGGGTCATGCGGACCGCCATATGTGAGCGTTTGGGGATCGAGTTCCCGTTGTTCGCCTTCAGCCACTGCCGCGACGTGGTGGCCGCCGTCACGAACGCGGGCGGGTTCGGGGTGCTGGGCGCCGTCGCGTACTCGCCCGATCAGCTCGACACGGAGCTGACCTGGCTGGACGAACACGTGGACGGCCGCCCCTACGGCGTCGACGTGCTCGTGCCCGGCAAGATCGACGCCTCCGCCCTCGACCGGGCCGTGCACCTCATGGACGCCGTCCCCGACCGGCACCGGGACTTCGTCACACACCTGCTGTCCAAGTACGGCGTCAGCGCCACCGGCCAGCCGCTCACCGCGGTGGCCGACGAGGTCGGCAGGCGGGTGACGGCGGCCGGGGCGACCGGGCTGATCGACGTGGCGCTCAAGCACCGGATCGGGCTGATCGCCAGCGCCCTGGGGCCGCCCCCGCCCGAGATGGTGACCCGGGCCAGGCAGGCGGGCGTGCCGGTGGCCGCGCTGGTCGGCACGGTCGAGCACGCCCGCAGGCAGGTCGCGGCGGGCGCCGACCTCATCGTGGCCCAGGGCACCGAGGCGGGCGGCCACACCGGCGAGATCTCCACCATGGTGCTGGTGCCGCAGGTCGTGGACGCGGTCGACCCCGTGCCGGTGCTGGCGGCGGGCGGGATCGCGTCCGGGAGGCAGATGGCGGCGGCCATGGCGCTCGGGGCGCAGGGCGTGTGGTGCGGCTCGGTCTGGCTGACCACGGAGGAGGCCGAGACGTCCCCGGCGGTCAGGCGCAAGCTGCTGGCGGCCTCGTCGCTGGACACCGTCCGCTCCCGCTCCCGTACGGGCAAGCCGGCCAGGCAGCTCAGGTCGGCCTGGACCGAGGAGTGGGACTCCGGCCAGGAGAGCCCGGGGCCGCTGGGCATGCCCCTGCAGCTCCTCGTGACCGAGGGCGCGATGGCCCGCATCGAGGCGGCGGCGGAGAAGGGCGAGCAGGGGGCGCTGGAGCTGGTCAACTACTACGTGGGTCAGGTCGTCGGCCAGCTCCGCCAGGTCAGGCCCGCCAAGGACGTGGTCTACGACCTGATCAGCGAGTTCGGCGAGGCGGTCGACCGGCTCCGGCGCCTGTCGGAGTGAACGCGCTCCTGGCCGCCTCCCTGCGCTCCGGCGGCGCCGCCCTCGGCGCTCCGTAGCGCGGCCGGGCCGTTCCCGCGGTCTCCCCGCGGTCTCCCCGCAGTCTCCCGGCGTTGCCGGGATTTCGTCAGGAGGTAACCTGCGCCTGTGGTCGGGACCCCCCCTGAGCTGGAGCGTGGCACCGGCGTCCCCGCGCACGTGCAGATCGAGCGCTGGCTGCTCGCCTCGATCGCGCACGGTGAGCTGGCGCCGGGCGACCGGCTGCCCGGCGAACGGGAGCTGGCCGGGCGGCTCGGCGTGAGCCGGATGACGCTGCGGCAGGCGCTGGCCACGCTGGAACACGAGGGACTGCTGCTGCGGGTGCCCGGCAGGTCGGGAGGCGCGTTCGTGGCCCGGCCCCCGGCCGAGCCGCGCGTCGAGTGCGACCTGACGGGGCTGGCCGGGTTCACCGAGCAGATGCGCCGCGCCCACGCGCGGGCGCGGGCGCGGATGCTGC